>DASYSB010000065.1:0-13301 GCA_036003785.1 Nitrososphaera sp. | reverse complement strand
AATGAGTTCTTTATCAACCTCGGCAAGGGCCATTACGAGCTGCAGGTGCAGGCGTCGTGGTTTGAGAAGGGTAGCTATGTCTACGGGTTTAACGTAAACATAGTGTAGCTTATTTTGTGTTGCCTTCAAGCGTTGGCGACTTTATTATGGCGCCTGACGGCCCGATGTCAAGCTGGTTGATCTCTTCGAGATCGCGTAGATCGTTCATCTTGATCAGGTTGTTGAGCGTCACAGTGTAAAGCACCTGTCCGATGTAGAAGGATCTGCTGCCTTGTGTGGCGTATCCGTAGTAATAGTCGCCTGTGTCGTTAAAATGCTCGACAGTGCCTTTTAGCGTAAAGCCTGTCGCCGGGTCGATGCCAAATACATAGAAGCCGCGCCACACCTTGGGTTCATAGCCGCGAACATCTACCGCAGGAGACACTGAATAGTCGGGGTATATCGATACAGGGATCGACAGAACGTCCTTGCTCCTATCAAAGAGCAGCGCCTTGTGGTCATAAAGTACTTCCGAATCTGTGCCGCTCCGGCCTATTTCATACACATCTACCGCTTTTGGATTGTTGACGTCTGACACGTCAAAGAGCGCGACCTTCACTCCTAATGTTTCAATGCCGCCATACTGATTATCCGTGGTTTCTTTGCCGATGCCCATCACATGGTTTTCGTCATAGGGATGCAAGTAGTTAGAGTATCCAGGTAGTTTCAGCTTACCTAGGATCTTGGGATCGTCTTGTGAGAGGTCGATTACAAAGAATGGATCTATTCTTTGGAAAGTGACGAGATATAGCCTATCGCCGATAAAGCGCGCGGAGTAAATTGATTCATCCCGCGCAACCTCCTCTAGCTTACCAACCATATCCATGCCTTCGTCAAGCACATAGACATTGTTGTACTGGATTGAGCCCCGGTAAGGTGAATAGAACTCGGATGTTGTGGCTACTCTCAGCCTATCACCGTTCTCGTCCATTGAGAACTGATTGAGCAGCCTACCCGGCACTTCGCCATTGGAGATGTAGTTGATCCCATCTAATCCGATAGCGATCTTGTGTATGATCGTTGTCTGTGTTTCCTTCGCTATCTTTTCATCATACTCCGCAAGCGCCCGTGGGATATCTTCAAAGAGCTTGTTCTTTTCCGGGTCGGACATGTGGTTGTACGTGTCCTGCAATAACCCGGATACCTTGTCCCATTTTTCCGATGGAGTTAGCGACCCGTTGGTCTCGATGTCTTTGATCTCTTGCTGCACTTGTTTAGGCAGAAGGGGCACCACTGCTTCAAAGAACCTGTCCTTGCTGTTGCTCTGATAGTAGTAATACGGCAGGTTCTTCTGGTACGCAATGTAGAGGTTGTCTTCCGACGCGTACAATGTGCTTGCAGGATTCATCATGAATGTTGTCGAATTCACTGCCTGCGATGTACCAGTGCTGGCAACGTCTATTGATGTCACTGTATTAAATGCGTAATATAGCTCGGGATTGTCAAAGTAGTAGATGTCCGGCCTGACAATTGTCCGTGAAGACTCGCTCACTAGAGGCACTATCGGGTTGTGGTAGTCGTAAAGATCGCTTGTCGTGATCAAATAGACCCGATCCCCAATCATTCTAGCGTTGTTGTAATTGCCGGAAACCTCGTAGTCATTTAGAAGATCAGGGTTCTTCCTGTCAGACACATCAAGCACAAGCGCGTGTGTCTTCGGTTGGTACACCGGCTGTGGGGCAAAATCGTACTGCTGAATGACAAAGTCTTGGCTGTATTCCTGATATAATATCACAAGTGTGTCATTTCTAAGGAACATGTTCTGCAAGTACTGGCCCTGCTGGATGTCAAGCGCGATCTTGACGACAACGTTTGCGTTCTCTGCAGGATAGGCATCAACTATTGTCAGCCTGTCGCCTGAAAGTATGTAAACGTACTTGCCGTCATTCTTCAGGAAATCTGGCTCATCGACTCCTTGCACTTGGACGTTGGTGGTAGAGTAGTCCGAGCTCTTTGCAAAACTAGAAAGTTGACCATCTGTGGCTGACTGGCCATTTGGGAGCACTTGAGGAGAAGATGTCATGGAATCTGAATTACTATCTGATAATCGCATGCCTGCGGTTTCTTCTATAGATAATGTATGACTCATTGCCGCCTGAAGTTGTCCCCTATTAGTTTCGACATTTAAGAGATAGCTCTTCAGTTCCTCTACCGAAGCAAATTTCTTGAGCGCCTGAGTAGCACTTGCAAATATTGTTGGGCCGGTTTCATTTTGAAATACTGCTGGGCCTCCGCCCGTATCAGGCGGACTTATGGTGCTACCAAGTGAACTTAGTGCAAATACAAACCCTATCGCCGCCGCGATGCCTACGCCGGCCATGCGAAACATTGAATATCTTGCCATTAACCATTGCGCATCCTAATTGTCATTATTTAGTATGCTTAATGTCTTAATTCTATAGTTTAGAACAGCAATTAGGTCCTGTTCTAATGTTTGGAACGGCTGCATCGTTCCACTTTTAGCGTAAAAAATCGCCGGATGACGACGAGGCTTGTTGGACAAAAATGAGCAATAGTAGAACAATTAATGAGGATGACAAGGTCAAAGCTTGCAAATCTTATGAGATTCAGGCGCTTTTAACCACGTTCTAACTATTAGGATTAGTCGCAAGGGTGTTCTGAAACGACGAACAGATGATCTGGTACCGTTCTGAAACTTAGGCTTACCTATAGCGGGTCAGTAAACAAGTCCGAAATGTCAAACCAGAAGACAAACAAACAAATGTTTGCATTGATTGCAGGCATACTTGCAATCGGCATGGTGGCAGCCAGTATCGCTGGCGGTCAGATGCTAAATGCACAAGCACAGAACGCAAAAGGCAACGTTACCTCAAGTAGCGTTGACTTGGAATGTGATCCGGACGCTGAAATCTGCCAACAGCAGATTGAAGACGTCGTCCAGTCCGTAGTCTCCACGTCAGGGACAGCAACGGTAAAGGTCAACCCTGACAAAGTCACCGTAACAATCGGCGTCGAGACCCGCGGCCAGACCGCAGAAGAAGCTGCGGCTGCAAACGCAAAACTGATGGAAAAAGTCCTAGCAGCTCTGAAGTCTCTTGGCATAGCCGACGATCAGATAAGTACCAACTGGTACAGCGTGTATCCCCTCTATGAGTGGAAATCACCGCCATGTATCGAAATTTACCCCCAGCCTACCGAATGCCAACCGAAGAACGAGATCACAGGCTACTCAGCATCTAACAGCGTGACGGTAACGTTAGACGCTGATGAAGATGTCGGTGCGGTGATCGATACGGCAGTTGCAGCGGGAGCGACCAATGTTAATGGCGCATACTTTTTTGTCTCTAGCGAGAGACAGGAAGAGATCCACAGCAGCTTGATCGCTGATGCCATCGCCAACGCAAGGGGCCGCGCTGACAAAGCAGCCGAAGCGGTAAACATGGAGATTACGGGAGTCAAGTCGATCAACCTGAACGACGTGTACTTCCCGGTCTTCTACAAAGAATTTGCGCAGGCAGAGGGATCACCAACCCCGATACTACCGGGCCAGCAAGAGATCTCGATGACAGTACAGGTCTCTTTCCTGATGAGCTAAGCAGGCCCTTTCCTGCCCCTTTTTTCTTTTTAAAATCTTTTTAGCGGACTACAGGTAATTTTCTCTTGATTTGGATCCCCAGAAAGAAAAGACGGCGGAGCAGATAATTTCGGATGAGGTAAACGCTGTCGCTAATGACTCTACACGGGTCAAAGAGAACGGTTGTGCCGCTTGCCATGTGCTCTTTACACTTGTGAGCAGGATGAACCTGAGCGAGACTGACGCAGCAGACCTCTTGACTGAGGTGCTGTTAGCAAGACCTGAGCTCAACGACCACTTTATCGTCATGGTGGAGAACATACACATGAAGCAAAGGATGATGGGTCTGACATTTGCGATAAAGACAAGAGAGGCGAAGGACAGTTACGTCGACTCTCAGTTCAAAAACGCGCTTGACGAATTACTAGCAGATACTGCAAATTATGGGATTGACATCGTGCTTCGCAAGCTAGTCATGTCATACATCGGCCTTGAAATAGCGCAGAATGTTGGCGTCGATTACCATGCCGCAACGGAAGAACTGTATTACTACATGAGAAAGCGCGACGAAGAAACCCACGCCGCTCTGATGAAGTTCGTCCAGTCAGTAGTAGACAGGAGCAACTACAGATGACAGAAGCAAAGGCGTTTGAGCTAGAGGATCTAGTCGCGCAGCTGGAAAAAGAGGGCGGATACTTCATTGACTTCTTGAAGATACGTCACCTTGAGGCGGGCATTATTGTGCTTCATCCCGGGGAAAAAGATACGCAGGAGCCGCACCAGTCAGACGAACTCTATTGCATCATCGAAGGAAGTGGCTCTCTAGAGCTCGGAAAGAGCAAACGCCCGGTGAAAAAGGGTTCGATAATATTCGTTCCGGCCAAAATGCACCACAGATTCTACGACAACAGAGAGAACTTGGTGGTTCTCTACATATTTGCGGAATAGAAAGATACAAAAGAGCCTTCGATTGGATCAAGAGCAAATGCCAATTACAGACGCAGCAAAGAAACAGATTGCGCAGCAGCGCAGGTTGTTCTTCAAGATATGCTTCAAATGCGGCGGCAAGAACCCTATATCAGCGACAAGGTGCAGAAAGTGCCACGGCAGCCAGATGAGGCTGAAGAATAGGACGCTTGGGGCGAAGAAGTAGTCGTCTGGCAAGAATATGCAAGATTCTAAGGAATTCTGGCTAATCGACTCCTGTAGCCTTACATTGTTTCAGTTATCTTCTCTGCCATTACATATAGATCATATAGATGATGTGTGTAGATTACGTAATTTAGGAAAAATATCATATAGCTGCCTCTTTCTCTGTCGGTGGTATTTAGTGCATGAAAAATCGATCTAGATTAGATATCACCGCCGAAATTCTGAATGTTGCAAACGACGGCGCGCTTAAAACTAGAATAATGTATTTGGCATATCTCTCGTTTGATCAACTCGAAGAATACCTCGCATTACTGAATCATAACGGCTTGTTAGAGTATGACGCCAAGAAAAGAAAATACAAAACGACAAACAAAGGTCATGATTTTTTAGCCAAATATAGCAAGGTCAAGATTTAAGTCGCAGAGATTGCTGGCGGAGTTCAATAGTGCTAGAATATTGACATACCGTAAAAGAAAACATCGGCGCTATTAATTCGTCAAATACGATTTACCCTATTAGCCCATTCTTTGCCCTTCCCAGTTTGTGCCCAACATTCTTTGACTGCATCATAATAAAGCCAGTGGTTATGCTTCAAGAAGATGATCCACATGTTTACCAGCTCTTTATCGCCATGAAATTTCAAAACAATATCGTCTTCTATCTCACCATTGCACAGACAATCGAGAACAAATAGCGCTTGTTCAAGGCCTCGCAACGCCTCTGCATTAATGGTATTGCTATCTGCAGGCAACCTAGCGAGCCTAGCTGTCGTCATATGGTTCGCTTTGGTTAGTTACATTTCAGCTAATAAGCAATGATTAACTATGTTAATTCGATCAAACAATAAAGCTCGCGAGCTAAAAACACAGACCCGGTGATCGTGTGAGTTTCAGATCGATTCGTCTTTGCCTGTTTTTTCTTTGGTATTATGGTTTGATAGTTATTATTAATGCTTCGACGATTTTATGACCTGTAGCTTCAGAGTGTTCTATTGTCTCCGCATAAGATTCGAGTACCCGACCACAATGACAGCAACGATGCATTATCATACTAAGTGCCGATAATCGATTTTTGCTTATTATGTTTGAGTAGGCTGTTTCTACTGTCTCAATCTGTGTCTGAAACATGTAACTCTCGTGACTTAATTACAGTAGTTTTTCTGAACCGCAGCTAGAGTTTGTCTCTGTACCTGCTGCACCACTATGCTCTATTGCGTCTTGATATGGTAACGAAAGAGCATGTGTAGCCTTGAATGATTGTATTCGTCTTGTTCTAGCAATGTTTGCAGTTTTTTGTATGATGTAATCTCCTCTACACTCGACACTAGTCATTAATTTGCAATCAAACTCTTAAGTATTGCTTAACTCGGTAAGGCATTTGTTATTTTTGCCATTGATGATATCCATCACTGTAATCGCGCAAATTTCGAAGTAATTAGCAAACTCGCAATATTCTGCGTGGTGCATTTTCTTGTACCCATACAGAACCATGCCCGCCAAGGTAAATCCGCCCGGCTGGCCGTCTGCCAAGATCTGTAGCCGGGCTTTATCATTAAATTCCATGAATTTCACGTTTTGAAATAGAACAAGCACGCAATTATCGGCTCTGGCAAATACTGTCAAAATATGACAGACTATTTTATTTAGACTAAAGATACGCCTGTAGCCATGATTGCCTGAAAACAACGAGTCTCTAGCATACGCGCAAAAGCATTCTACAAACGTATTACGCGTAGCATTTGAGACATTAGAACCAATTTTGGGTCAATCGGCTGTAGAATCTATTATCGATGATCTCGAAAAGCGAGGGGTGACAATTACAGACGCGCATGCACAATACAGCATTGTAGAGCTACAATCTGCTCTAGAAGATGTTTTTGGTATTGACATTGCAGTATTCTTAGTTCGCCACATTACTAGAGGCTTGCCTGCAAAGAAGAAATAACCCGGCGTTTTAGCCGAACGTTCTCTCTACCAATGAGAAGAATGGATGGGGAGAGATTCGAACTCTCGACCACCTGTGTGTGAGACAGGTATCCTAACCAGACTAGACTACCCATCCGCTTCTGTGGTTTTGCTATCCCGATAATTAATACTATGTCCCTTCGCTGAATCCTTCCAAGTACTTTTTCTGAGCAGGAGTCAGCAAGTCAATTTCGACTCCCATAGATTGCAGCTTCGCATGCGCGATTTCCTGATCCTGTGCCTTGTCAATGTTATAGACCTGTGGTTTCATGGTCTGGCCTTGCTGCGCTATCTTTAGCACAGCCAAAAACTGATTTGCAAAGCTCATGTCCATCACTTCTGATGGATGACCTTCTGCCGCCGCTAGGTTCACGAGTCGGCCCTCGCCAATTAGGTATACTCTCCTCCCGTTCTTTAGCGAGTACTGCATCGTATGATTGTTGATCTCTTTTTTCTGCACAGTCTGGTTTTCAATGCCAGGTATCGAAATTTCAACATTAAAGTGACCCGCATTAGCCAGGATGGCTCCATCCTTCATTTTGGCAATGTCCCTGTCGACAATGACATCCTTGCAGCCCGTTGTGGTGATAAAAACATCACCTATTTCTGCTGCCTTGTTCATTTTTGCCACAGAATAGCCGTCGAGCTTGGCCTTTAGAGCGGCTATTGGGTCAACTTCAGTGATAAGAACATTTGCGCCGAGGCCGGCGGCCCTTCGGGCAACTCCCTTGCCAACATGCCCATAGCCTGCTATGACGACGTTCTTACCCGACACCAGTATGTTTGTGGCGCGAATGATCCCATCTAATGCCGACTGCCCTGTGCCGTAGACATTATCAAAGTCGTGCTTTGTTTCGGCGTCATTTACTGCAATTATCGGATACATCAGTTTGCCTGCCTTTTGCAACGCCCGGAGCCTGATAACTCCTGTTGTAGTTTCCTCGGTACCACCTCGTATCGACTTTGGTTTTCCTTTGTGCATTTCAACGGTAAGGTCAGCTCCGTCGTCAATCGTGACGTGTGGGTCAAACTTCATCGCAAGATGGATGTCATCATAATATTCCTTTGACGTCACGCCCCGGCTTGCAAATATCGAAATACATTCGTCCTTAGCAAGAGATGCCGCGACATCGTCTTGAGTGCTAAGCGGGTTGCAGCCGCACCATGAGAGCTCGGCGCCGGCAGCCTTGAGGGTCCTTACGAGCACACCTGTTTCTTTTGTCACATGCAGACACCCGGTAACCCTGATACCCTTCAATGGCTTGGTCTTTTCGTGCTTTTGGCGGAGCGCTACTAACACGGGCATGTGGGCTTCGGCCCAGTCAATTCGATTCTTACCTTCTCTGGCAAGGGCGAGGTCCTTGACGCGGTATTCCATCTAAATTGGAAAATATTCATGCCATATATTAGTTCTACAGCAGTGCCCTGGAACGCATTATCTGCATGACCTGATCGTCAGAAACGGGCTCAAACTCCTCATAAAACTGTCCCACCGACGAAAAGTCTTGTGGTGTATGCAAAGCAATGACAGAGTCGGCTTCCTGCTCAAGAATATCCACTGATTGTGGGGGAGCAACTGGCACCGCAACTATGAGCCTGGAAGGGTTCTGCTTCCTTGCCCATCTTGAAGACGCGATGACCGTGGCTCCGGTGGCAATTCCGTCATCCACCAAAATGGCATTCTTGCCGGCAATGCGGTAGTCCGTGGACTTTCTGTAAACCGCTGACCTGCGCCTTATTTCTGTGGCTTGGTGCGCCATTTCCTTTTCGATATAGCCTTGGGGGATGCGTAGTGCGTTGACTATGTAGCGGTTGATATACGAAGTTCCATCCTCCATCACCGCCCCGATCGCAAGTTCCTCATTTTCCGGGGCGCCGAGCTTGCGCGGAATCACAATGTCAAAATCGGCACCAAGTTTTTTGGCGACAATGTCTGCAAGTATTACTCCGCCGCGAGGGATGCCAATCACTATCGCAGGCTCATGTGCGCTCTTTGCCAGCCTATCTGCAAGCAAGTTGCCAGCGTCAACCCTGTTGCGGAACTTCACAGTCTGATTTCGTCATCCACCGTTTTTAAGTCTTGATACTTCCTGCAAAAATACAAGAGGACTGAAGTTGCACGCCGCGTTGTTTGGTGATGTGAAGTAGCGTTGAAAAAAGTGGCTGATGAGATGTGGGTCCCGTAATCTTAGCGAAGCATGCAAAACAGCGACGAACGTGGTATTAACTTCGAATCATAAGTATGCCGAACTGGCGCTCGAAGACATGCGGCTTACCCTTCAAGATCGCCGTCACGGGATTCCGTGGTAACCCTGTGGCTTGCCCTTGCCATCGCAGGTTCAGACTGTTACACATGTTCCGTAGATCATGCGTCTTACCCATGCGCCCAGAGATGGCAACCGCTCACGTCTTTGGACGCAACAAGCCTTTACCCATTGCGCAGATTCTGCGTGGCAGATCGTTCCTCTCTTTCGGCCAGTCGGCATATTACTATGCGACTCGTCTACATTTAAGATTTTCTCTATATGTTTATAGAAGCAGCTAGATTCCGTTAACGAGGTATTGGTCTGGTTCATAGAACGACCCGTGCCTTGCCGCAAGTTCTTTTAGTGTCCGGACTATGTTTTTTGGGCCAAAATCCTGCACTGTGGCAAATAGCTCCTTCTTAAGCCCCATCCCAAGTTTCAGTGCCTTTTCAAGATCTTGCTTGCTGCACACACCTCTTGAAATCAGCCAGGCCGCATTGTTGGCTGCGACTGCAAGCAACGCGATTGGGTTGTATTTTGCAGCCTCCTGCTCTGTCAGGTTTATGCGCTCGTACTTGTCGCCTTTATATTCATAAAAACCCCGGCCAGTCTTTTGCCCCAGGCTCCTCTCGTCAAACAACTGTTTTATCTTTGGATGTGGGCGGATGACTTTAGTGTCGCGAGAATGCATCTCAACAGTCGCTTTGTGTATCACGTCAAGGCCAGTATAGTCGGCAAGCTCGAATATGCCCATTGGAAAAGACAACTTGAACTTGACTGCTGAATCGATAGCGGTCATTGGGACGTTATCCCTTTCCAAGCAGTAAACTGCTTCGTGCACAAGCGGAATAAAGATCCGGTTTACGATAAACCCCGCGACATCTTTTTTGCAGAGCACCGGTTGCTTGCCCACCTTTTGGACAAAGCCCATTGCCATATCGACCATACTATCGTTGGTCTTGCTGCCTGGTATTACTTCAACCAGCGGCATCAGTTGCGGCGGATTGAAAAAGTGGAGACCGATAAAGTGGTCAGGTCTGCTCGTAAGCGCGGCCATCTCGGTTATCGGCAGCGTGCTAGTGTTTGAAGCATAAAGTGTTTTAGGCTCTGCAAAACTGTCGACTTCTGTGTATACTTTTTTTTTCAAGCTCATATCCTCCGGCACGGCCTCAATGAGCAGGTCTGCGCCTTTGAGCGCCTGCTTTAGGTCAACAATAGGCAAAATGCGAGCAAAAATCTTATCAGCTTCCGCCTGCGACAGCTTTTGTTTTTCAACCAACTTGTTTAGAGACCACTTGACCTTATCCATCGCCTTGTCGAGGAACGACTGCTCGATATCGCGTAGGACAACGTCATAGCCGGCCATTGCAGACACTTGCGCAATGCCATGCCCCATCACGCCAGAGCCAAGGACGGTTATCTTGTTGATCGTTGAAAGTGACATTATAGAGGCATGGCTTTTGGGTAATTTTTAATGTTACTAATCGAACACCACCTTTAAAACCAGATTTGTGTCATATTGTTATGGTTGGATTTAGAACGCTTTACTGCTGATGTAACAAATCTCTCGGGTAAGATGTCGACCGGCGAACCGGAAGATGTGGTACAGAGGATGGACTTTGTTAAGAACCGGCTGATTGATCTGTATAGCCGGAACCTTGTCAAGATAAACCACTCTGCAATGGAGCTCGTATGCGCCAAGCACCTGATCCGTTACGGCTACAAGGTAGATGTGGAGAAGCAATTGACCGACCTTTTGGTCTGCGATGTATATGCAGAAAAGGGTGACGGCGCAGCCATCGTCGAAATCGAAACCGGTTTTATCCCGCCAGAGCACGCGCTCGACCCATTATCATATTATGCTGCAAGGATAGCAAGCAAGATCGGGCGCTACAGCAAGTACGCCAACAAGTTTGTTCTTGCGACCCCTCCTGTTAGCATCCTTCCCGTACCCCAGCTGTTTGTGCGACCACCGAAGGATAGAAAGCCAGCAGAGATCAAAGAAGTCAAGGCGCTGTGCGACAAGTACTACAAGAATCCGCCCGTCACAGAAGACGAGATATTGAACGGCAGGCTACACATCATTTACATCATAAACATAGACGCCGGGAAGGTAGTCGAGATGGACCTTGACTCGTATTTCGAACATGTGGGCGGCATGCTTTCCGCTGGTATCGACCTATGAGAATTTCGACAGTGTCTTTTGTCCGTGTACCGGCCTCTTTCCTTGGACGCGGACTGCTTTTTCACCCTCCTTCTCAATAGCTGCCTTGACTACTTTTAGCACGTTATCGTCCTTGGTCCCGCTGACGTAGACGACGTATACAAGCGCCTGATCTTTTCCATCTACTTTTCTAACGACCCTGCCGATCCGCTGCGCTACTTGGTTCATGTTGGACGTACTGGCGATAATGATGGCGATCCCTACCTGCGGCATGTCGTACCCGATTTCAAGTGTATGCACCGATAAAAGCGGAAAATAGTCCTTGCCCCAGCTCTCTAGTATCTCCTGCCTTTCTCTCGGTTTGACTCCATTGTGTATGGTCTGCGCAGGTATGCCGCCCTCTTCGAGCATGTCCTTCAACCGTCTGATAGAATCGATTGTTTCGCTAAAGATCATGATGCGTTCATTAGGATGGCGCTTGACAAGGTCGGCTGCCATTAGCAGCTTTCGCTTCGTGGCACTTAGAAGTTCCTTCCGCTTCCTGACGTGTGTAAACCACATTTTTGCCATCGATGCTCGGGACCCGCCGCGCGTCAGTATCTTGGTCATTCTTACAGGGTCGTAGGTTTGTAATTTCCTTGAGATGTCCTTAATAGCCGCACTTGCTTCGTCATAGATCTTTTGTTCCTCCGGAGTAAAGGTGACTTGGACCGGCTCGACAACCGGCTTTGCCAGCCGGCCGTCAGTGACTGCATCTTTTATCATGTACTTTATCACGGCCGGCGCCACGGTCAGAATTGTCTGGTATTTTGGGTCTTTTTCATTGATGGTGGCGGTGAGGCCGAGGATAGCTTTGTCAGGGTCCTCAACAATGACGTCAAAGATGCTGTCAAATGCGACTGCGCTCTCGCTTACAAGGTGCACCTCGTCAAGCACAACCATCTTGGCGCTCCTGATAAGGTCTTGGTTATTGATTGCGCTCTGGTACGTGCTGATCGTTATTTCCCTGATGTCCTTGCACTCGCCATAGTAAACACCGATGTGGTCGTCAGGGATGCCGTAGGCCTGCAGGCGCTTGACGTTCTGCTCGACAAGCACAATCCTTGGTACGAGGAATAATACTGGAAACCTGTCACTACCGGCCAGGTTGGCCGCGCGCCTTGCGCATTCGAAGGCAATCTCGGTCTTGCCGGTACCGGTGCTGAAAATGACAGACCCCCTGCAGCCGTTTCCGATCCATGCTTCTGCCGCTTCCAGCTGGTCTTTTTTCAGCTCGAATGGGAAACGGATTGCAGATATCGCCGGCAACACGCAACAGCTGAGCCCAAAGTGAATAAAAACTTTAATGATCTCCTGCTGCATCGAAACATAGTGTGAAGCCACTGGTATACATGCTACGGCAGGACGACCCATTCAAGTGCACAGCTGCAAAACTGGCTAGGTTCCACCTAGCAGAGCCGGTAAAGTTCATTCATAAAAATACCGTAGTGCTCAACCCTTTTTCGCGGACACCCGTTATGAAAAAAGACGTGGTAATTGCAGACTCGGTGTGCGCTATCGATTGCTCTTGGGAGCGAGCATATGAAGTGCTAAAGAGCCGGCGGCTTGTCTCACAAGGAATAGGGAGACGACTGCCGGCGATGCTTGCGGCAAACCCGACCAACTATGCCAAGCTGGGCAAGCTCTCTAGCGCGGAAGCCCTTGCAGGCGCGCTGTACATCTTTGGCGAAAAAAAGCTGGCGGCTGAATTAATGGACAAGTTCAAGTGGGGCCACACGTTTCTGGAGCTCAATTCCAACCTGCTTGAGGACTATGCAAACGCGGAAACAAGAGAGCAGGTTGAACAGGTTGAGAGGGAATATTTTCCTCAATTAGTCTAGGTTTTAATAGCAATTCCGTTTACTCAGTGCGTGCGAGCCAGTGGGCGGGTCACTCGAAAGAGAGGAAACTCCTCCCTCACTGCAGGCACCCGAATTAGCGATAATTAACCGGAGACGGCTGGCGACGGAACAGACAAGAGATCCAGTCAGGGGGCACGGTGATGGCGAATAGCCTGAGGTTCCTGATACTGGAATGAAACTGCCGACCCGGGTGGAGCAAGGCCAAACAGAGCGCAAGTCCCTGCTACAGCTCAGGTTGGCCGCTCAGCGGAATCCCGCTTAGAACAGAAGGAGGGTTACTGCTGGCACGCACACTTTTTT
>DASYSB010000064.1:0-6310 GCA_036003785.1 Nitrososphaera sp. | reverse complement strand
GCCAAGTATGAAGGACACCAAATAAAAATAGGCAACCCGGACTTTTTGCAGGAGCAGAACATCGCCATATCTTCTTCATCGAACGACGTTGAAAAGCTCAGGGCAGAAGGAAAAACAGCTGTCTTGGTTTCAGTAGATGGCTCTGTCGTAGGAGTTATGGGATTACTCGATACTCCAAAGCAAGGCGCAAAAGAAGCTATCAATGCCTTAAGGGCGCTTGGAATCGAGCCGATCATGCTTACGGGAGACAATGCAAACACTGCAAAAGAGATCGCACACTCGCTTGACATAGACCGCGTGTTTGCTGATGTGATTCCGTCCGGAAAGGTCAATGTCATCGAGCAGTTGCAGACGGAAGGAAAGAAGGTCGCCATGATAGGTGACGGGATTAATGATGCCCCGGCCTTGACAGCAGCAGATGTTGGAATCGCGGTGGGTTCAGGGACCGATGTCGCAGTAGAAGCCGGCAAAGTGGTTTTGATAAGAGATGACATTCGCGACGTAGTGTCGGCCATAGAAATAGCCAGAAAAACGGTCTCCAAGATAAGACAGAACCTCATCTATGCTTTCGCATATAACGTCGTCTTGATTCCAGTCGCTGCTACTGGGTTGCTTTATCCTGCACTTGCAGGTATTGCCATGGCAGCGAGCTCTGTTTCTGTCACATTGAGCTCCCTCGCGCTAAAGAGATGGGTTCCGCGGAGCAAAAGGCAAATCGGATAATGAAGCCTACCAAAGAACCGGGGCAATGTGTTGGCATATGGTCAGAAAATTAAATCCATTGGTTCAACGACTACGCGTCAAGATTGTATTGGTTTTCTCTTGACTCTTCTATAGACGATGTAGCCAACTAGACCAACGACTGCAGCTATGGCTAAATATCTAATTAAATCTCGAATTTCATATAGGGCAGGAGTTTGACTATTGGTTCCTGGTTCTCCTGTTTGAGTAGCAGGTTGCGGCACATCTAGCACTAGTTTGACAGGGTATAGCCTCGAAACGATTAAGCCGTCCTGCCCCGGAGCCTGAGTTCTAACCATTAAGGCAAAAGTGCCCGGTTTGGCGATATCCTGCGCCTTGAGTTGAATGTTAGATTCGGCAGATGAATTCTGTTGCAGATTTACTCTTGGTGGATTCGCTTGATAGGTGACACCCCTTAATCCGGATTCAGTCATTCCAGTGAGCCCCACTTCGACTTGCGCCAGTGATAAGGAACTGCTGCTCTCATTGATTGGATTTATCAAAACACTCAGGGTCGCTGCATTGCTTTTGGTCAGCGTAATTGATTTCTGCCGAACCTGTTCATCAAAAGGAACTTTTACTAATGTATCCAGGTACGCAACTTTGTTTGATGCCCATTCGGTAAACCAAACTCTTCCATCATCCGACGCTGTTAGGAACAATACAGTAGAAAGGGGGCCAGTAGGGATGTCATACTCTGTCATTAATCCGTCATCTTGTCGAATTTCAGAAATGCGGTTACCACCATGTTGGGGAAAGAAAATGTTGCCATGGTTGTCTACTACTACCTCTCCCGGCAAAGTGGTTGGAATTAACGCAGGGGAGATGGAAGGCGAGGTCCAGTATACGCCATATGACTGGAGGCCAGAGTTCTCATCAGCAACTATCACTCTGCTAGAGCCGTGATCAGACACGTACAGTTTGCCACCACTGACGGCTATTCCAAACGGTGCGAAGCTATCTGGCTTTGGAAGGGACATCTTTACCATACCAACCGATGAATTGGAGGCAAGATTCTTCCCAATCTGTGTAAGCATTATGCTGCCAGAAAAAGAAAGAGAAACCCATAGCTGTCCTTTCTCGTCAAATGTCAAAAAGGCCGGTCCGCTATTCTCGCCTGTCTGATATTCGACGATCTTTTCTGATTGTATGTCAAAACGGGCTATGTTGTTCCCAATGATTTCAGCAAACCATAGACTCTTGCCGTCTGGCGACAGAACAATGCCCATAGGTCCTGCGTTCTTTGTAGGGACCTGCCATAACTTGATCTCGCCGCTTGCCGCATCCAGCTTTCCTATTGAATTGACTCGAGCATCTGTAAACCATATCGCGTTCCTTTCTTTATCAAATACAAGTTGGGCAGCTGCCAGATTTATCACAGGGTTATCAGCTGCGGTTTCTCCCTTGACTGGATACTGAGTAAATTTGCCACTATCTGGCTCCAACTTGAAAATTGTGCTTGTTTTATTGGTTGAATGCAGGAACCATGCATTGCCTTCAGAGTCGGCGGTTATCCCTCGAAGACCGCGCTCACTGACAGCGACGCCAAATTCCTCGATATAATCACTTTTCTTATGATAGGTTACCAAGTCTTCTGGAGTGTTGATTTGCTGTTGAGCAATGACCGATATATTAGAGGATAAGATCAGAACAAGAAAAATTGATAGTAAGAAGTTTGGGCCGCCATTAGCTACTCTCAAGGAACTTCAGTTCTGTGCTCGAGTCTCCCACACTTTAGCCTTTGGCGGGTTAGAAACACCTGAAAATTTATGCTAAGTTCCTGTGCTGTTCCCCATCATTTGGCCCTCTCCTTTCATTGAACCCATTTCCATCATCATTGCCATAGAGCGCGCGGATAAGATGCCATAGATTGGGTCGGAACCAAAGTGACTGTCAACTTTGTCCGGTCCTATCCAAAGTCCAATAACTGCTCCATTGAAAATCTTTATTGTAAGAGGGACGTCTGAAACGGGGCCATCTTTCATCGTGACAGTTGCGGTCCCCTTGAGAACATGGATTGTATCGTTTTGTTCTGTAGTGAATTCGGTTGGTTTAAAGCCAGATATCATGTGCATATGCCTTGCACTTCCATCAGTTTGTACCATGGTAAATCTAGCCATTAGCGAAACAGACTGTGGTTCGGTAGCGTTTTCGGCGAATGACGCTCGCATGACCCAAATTCCAGATTGTATCCACGCCGGTTTACCGTCAGAGTCAAGCTGAACATTGGCGATATTTCCTACCGCGGCACGATGTGTCATTGACATCTCATCTGTCGTCATCATTGTCGTTGAATTATTAGACATACTACCACCTTGCGTCGAAGTGCTATTGCTCTTGTCGTACATCATGGCACCATATGCCATTGTTCCCGTCTCTTGGTTCGTCCCCGTGATTCCCACAAACACCAACACTGACAACAAGCTCAGCGAGATGCCTGCCGCATAAACAACCTTCAGATACTTCCTAACCATGAATGCGAGTCGACGGTCTTGTATTAAAAGGCTTTTTCCAGATCTGTTCCAAATTGAGATGTTAGAAAGAGGAGATAACACATGAATCGATTTCGATATTGAAGCAAAACGCGCCTAAAGAATAGCCTCTATGAGTTCAGACATGCTAGTATGAATGAACATTTCGTTTGTGCGACTTTAGCTTCTTGTACGAGCTAAAGTCTTCAGGGCACTTGTCGCATTTCCACACTCCACTTTGACTCAAGCCGTCTTTAGGAGTGCCTACGAAATACAGCAAATACTTTGATTTTGGGGTATCTTTTGTCATTATTTGCTGAATTAGTGATCTGGGTGTGATTTTCAAACTTATGTCTGTCTAGATTATTACTACGTGCTTGGCGTATAGAGCTTGAAGATAGACCATTGATAAATCTCAAAAGTAGAAACTCGCCATAGTTTTCGATGGCACTGAGGAAAGGAAAAGTTGATGCAAGCCGAAGAAGGGAGAAGGATTGCCAGGACAAAAGGAGTGGCGAAGGGAGAAGCTGGAGCTGCTCCAACGGGCGACGAATATGAACAGGGCGCGGCTGGAACAAACAAGTAAAAGAGGAAGGCGCCTTTCTTTCTTTTTTCATTTACGATCTCATTTCAATTCTTCCTTAATCGTCTGAATGATTTTCTGCAAACTAAGAGGTTTGTGGAGAAAGCACCCGGACGGTATCCGAGGAAAGCGGTGGGTCATTTCACTCCGGAACTCTCTGTCAAATGCGGTTAGAAAGCAGACTCTAATATTTTTGTCAATGGTTTGCAACTTTGCGAAGAGTTCGAATCCGTTAATTTGCGGCATCTTTACGTCTAGCAAGGCTAGTGCATACCGACCCGAAGCAAATTTCGATAGAGCCTCTTCGGGATTGGTGAAGCTATCAACTTCGTATCCAGAATTTTTCAGGCCCTGGCTAAGAACACTGCAAATATCTTTTTCGTCGTCTACTACGAGCAATCTAGCCGGCATATGCCTCACGAGTCTTAGTTCTGGAGAGAACAAAATCAGTTATTTAAGGCCGCAAGAAACATTGTTCTATAACTAAGCCTCGAGGTGGTTTGCCAAGTCGTGTTCGTGACGGAACATCGGCGGAAGTGTTTGATCAAATCCACTATTTAATAATTGACGAAAATCCTTTCATACAAGTTCGTGGATAATCTTATTGATGCCTCCAAAACATGAGGGGGCTGAGGCTGGAGGTGCCGGATACGGTCCTCACATGAAGACTGTAGCCTTGGCAATTCTTGTTATGGGCGTCTCCATTGCACTTGTGATTGTTCTTTGGATATGGATCGGGCACATTGGCGCTCCGTTTAGTTTTAACAGGCTGATTGATCAGCAAGCCGAATTAAGAGAGCAGTATGGATTACCGGCCGAAAAGCAAATCCCGAAGGAGCAGCTCGAAATCCCACCCTCTCTAAGAAATCTCACTAGCGAATCAAACCAGAGCGGAGCTAGCACCTAAGAGAGAGTGAGTATAGGGTTTTCAAACTGCCTTGTTGGCGGTCATGTTAATAAACTCATTACCCAGATCAGAAGCGATCTGGCATGAAAAAAACGTCTACTGCCCTGATCGTTTCAGGAGTTGTGATTGGGGCTATCATTTCAGCAGTCGCATTATATACTCACTTCAGGCTGTTGGCGACGGAAGGCGAAGAACGTGGTAATGAAACACTCCAAGAGATGGCGCAAGAGGTTCTCACAGGGCAGCCTGCACATTCGGAAGCGAATGAGACTAAAGCAAATGCTACTGCTGGTGAATCTGGTGGGGCGCATTCGGAAGCCGATGAAACACCGGAACAGAGGGCAGCCGAAGGTCACTAAAGAGAATCCAACTAGCTAGATAGATCTTGTATCGTTCTTATCAATTGCTGAAATGCATATGAGCGCCACGAATACTCCCGTGAAATGTAAATTAGTAGAACGTGGAGGCAATACTGTTCTTGAAAGGGGACCAGAATAGTGGATTCGGCTTTGCATGGGATGTGGCTACAGGGAAGAAGTAAAGGAAGAGGAATAACGCCCGCCGCAAGCCGTATATAGTAAATGTGCGAAAGTCATGCACTTAATAAGCCAAAAGGTCCTCGGTGGAAATGCTTTTACGAAGTTGCTAGGGCTCTTCCACCCGCCTAAGGCTTATTCCCTCGTATTTGCAAAAGGATTGCAGTTGATCGATTATCTGAAGAGGTATCGATGTTTTTCTGCCCACGACATTGACAGGATAATATGGCGTTACAACTCGGGTACCATGACAAACACTGGATGCTGCATGCATAAGACTCAAGAGTAGGTCTAGCTAGCAACATTTGTCATGTTGCCAGCGGGCGAAAAGGGCGATTCAGAATACCATAGTAATATTTGAAAAGGTTTCCTGAACCTATTCGTATCAAACCAGAGTCTCGGGACTATTCTTGATCAACCTATCTTTATTTACAGGAGGCTTGATCTGCTTTCTATATATGCAGATTAATAAAAGATAGCTTTAAGAAAATGCTACACATATCTAACTTTGATATTGACGGCTATACTACGGCAGGAGTCCAGTCCTGCGAACAATGAGCAGGAAGCATTGTTCGAGTTCGCCTTTGATGAGAACGGGACTCTTACAAAAGTAACCAGCAAGAACAGCAATGGTAGAAAATGCGCCGGATGTGGCTGTCGTTGTCCATGTAACTGCAAGGATTGCAGACCAATTTGCTGTTCTGAGAAAAACAACAAGCACATTAAAGCTCTTTTTGGAACGTTAACGCTTTGGAGCGAAGACGGCAAAGGCTCTGCGGGCGGATGAAGGATGACAGATTTATTATATAAAACATCATTGTAATTGCTTATTGTATGGTATCTATAAGCACCAAAGCAGCTATTCTGTGTTTTTTCATTGAGGGCTCTGGACATATCTGGGTAGGCGAGGTCAAACGTGGCCTCTTAATTCTTGCGGGTGCTATTATCATTGGGGTTATTGCATATGGAAGTCTCCCATATGGCCTATCATTCTTGCCGTCTCTTGGGTACAAGATTTGGCAGATGTCGGATGTCAGAAGATATGCTGCGATCAGAGAAGCTGAACAAGCGG
>DASYSB010000063.1:0-81941 GCA_036003785.1 Nitrososphaera sp. | reverse complement strand
CCCGGATGCAAAACGGCTTAGGATTTATTTTAATAACCACTACGGCGCAAAGGCTGTTGCAAACGCATTGGAGTTTAAGGAAATGCTCGGTGAAGGATTGACACCGGAGCAAGAGAATGTCAAGAATCGGATAAATAGTGTGTTAGCTGCGACAAAAGGCCAGAAGAAAATGCAAGAATACTCTGATACCCACTCCCCCTCAAGTGCTAGCTAGGCTATATGGTCTGAACTTCAGCTGGCGGTGTGGAAACCTATAGGAGCATCACAGAACATGTTCTTCGGTATAGTTGTTCAAGGTGCAACACCCTGTTAATGGAGTCTGATTGGCCACTTGGCGACACATCAAGGACTTCTGAAATATGTCTTACATGTGGAAGCCAGCTAGCAGACCGGCAGAAGCAGCAGGAATGGATCTAAAGCTTGACCCGCAAAACCGGATGAAGGATTTGATAATCAAGTCGGCAACTGAGAGTCTGAAAGAAAAGAATCCAGAGATCTACGTCATCAATCAGCTTGGCAAGAGGTTTGAAAAGCTGACGGTCATTAACGAAAAAGACTGCATGAAGTTCAAGCAAAAAAGCTGGATAGAGAGGGAACAATGGAGAGAAATTAATCATATCTTAAGAGTGAATGGGTTTAATTGGCTATCAAACGGTAAGGACAGCTGCTGGATAAAAATGACGGATGCATAACACGCTAGTCTTTCTTGCTATCCTTCTTGGTATTTCCTTCTTTGAACCTTGAGAGTTCTCGTTCCAAGTCCGCGATTCTCTTTCGCAAATCTTCCTGTTGCAGCTCCATAGCGTCCATTTTTTCAAATGTTCGTTTTTGTGCCTCTGTTGTTCATCTCTCGAGCTTGTTTCACAAGATTTTGATCAGTATTAACGGCTTTCTTTCCGGGGGCGACGAACAAGCTTTATATTTCAAAACATGAAGAGTGAAGATCGAATCATGCCGAACCACGCGGGTGGCATCAGTATTATTGCATTTGTCGTTGCGCTTGCCGTGAGTATGGCCTACTACCAGTTCGTCTACCTGCCGGAGGCAAATGCCAAGCCACAAATTCCGCAGGAAGTAAAGGAGCCCAAACAGACGACCGCAGTCACAATTGTAGATGGCTCTGCCAACCCAAGCCAAACGAAAAACTTTGACCCCAAAGAAACCCGCGCGGTGCTAGGACTTTCCAACAAAGTCGTTTGGACCAATAAGGACTTGACAGCACACACAGTTACTTCTGACAATGGCTACAACGATCCCTATAGCGGAGTCTTTGACTCACTTGAGCGCCCGGCTGAAGAAGGGGGAGGTTTTGTGTTGCCAGGCAAGACGTATGAATTTTTGTTCACAAATGAGGGTGAGTTTGCGTACCACTGTAACCCACACCCATTCATGAAAGGCGTAGTCAAGGTGGTCCCGAACTTCGCCTAAGGCTGACAAAGGAACTGCTTTCCATCAAAGACGGACTGGTTGTTGCTGAAAAACAACAGCTGCGGCAATCTGTCAGAGTTGTCCACCAAGCTACCCAACGTTCTAGCACCAGGTGAATACTTTGAATATACGTTCACGGTCCCAGGAGAATATGGCTTCCATGGTAAGCCATGGCAACATGGAACTATTATCGTTGTTGCATCAGGAGGCGCCATATAAGGATGCAGTAATTGGGTTCTAAGCCGACCTTATAAAATAGTGTAGTATCTATTTTCTGGGACTTAACACCGTGAAGTCTTAATATGGGTACTTCTACGTGATAATTATGAAGAGAGGCTACAAAATTGCTCTCCTGATTGGGATGGTTGCAACAACCGCAGTGATATTATCTGTAATCACTCAATTACCTACTTCCGCGCAGGCAATCAGGTCCCCGACAATTACAACAATAAGAATCGCCCCAGAAAGTTCAGATCCAGGAGCTGATACTGACTTTGAGCCAAAAGTAACAACAGTGGTGATCGGTGTAAGCAATACTGTCAAATGGATTAATACCGATAACGTTGTGACTTGGATCAGGGCTGACAACAAGAATTTTGATCCAGGATTCTTTGCAGCAACAGAAATACCTGGAGGAACAACTACGACATTGCCAAGCGGAGAGATAGTAAGTACTCCATCAGACTTGTCCACTAAGATCCCCAACGTTCTAGCACCAGGTGAATACTTTGAATATACGTTCACGGTCCCAGGAGAATATGGCTTCCATGGTAAGCCATGGCAACATGGAACTATTATCGTCCTTCCGCCACAGGGAGGTGGATAGGCTTCGATGAAGAACTTGCAAACATCCGGAAAAGATTCGCTCTTGATAGTCGCCGCAATACTGGCATTGACTAGCAGCCTTGTCGTCGTACAAATGTTACCCGCGTTCGCAGTCACAAGGACTTGGCCACCATATGTCACGTGCACAATTAAAAATACTGGTTCGGGTTCACTCGGCGGGTGCGATCCCGGTCCTGGAAACTTGAGAGCATACTCGACGGCTAACGCGCAAGGGGTTTCTTCCGTTGCCGTCTATATGTATGGCAACGCATTCAGTCAAAGTTGCTGCCATACACTCACACTCTCGGCCATTTCCTCATCGGACGTGCATGGAAAGCTTGTGCTGAATGTGGGCGATACTAGCAACAATGTCGCCGTAAGAGTGTATCTTGATAATCCCTCTTGCGTAAGACCATGGGAGTGTGCATATCAGGAAAAAACCTCACTAATCTATCAAAAAACACAAACTACGGCAGGCACATTTACTTTTAGTGGGGCGAAGACAGGACCCGACGTTACATATAGCATAACTACAACTGGCAATTTCATGGTCATATCCTATGCCGATGCGTCAACAGCTGGCACACAGGCCTCTAACGCTGATATGAGAAACTCACCCAATGGCGTGTTCTCGGTCCGAGTAACAGAGACAAATTAACATGGATCTCTAAACTACCTTTTCTTTTTTTGATTGTGAAGATCGTCATTCTGTGATCACCCTAATTCAACACTTCATCACCCGAAATCAACAGCTATTGCTTTTCACCCTATTTTTCACCAGAGTGGAAAAAAGAGATGTAAATCTCACGGCTTCTAACCCTGAAATGTGACTGGTGTCGCAGCGACACAAGAAAATGATCCGATAATTAGCAGGGCGGATTTTTCAGGCAATGAGCCTTTAACAGTACCTGGAAACAGCACTACTTATTAGCAGAACCTTGTGGAGATCAGCTCTGAATGTCGCTACGCCATAAACACACTACATTTACGAAGGACTTCGTAGTTGGAACAAAGGATTCTGGTTTCTTTTCCGTTACTCTCAACCTCGACCATTCGGGAAAAACAAATCATAGGATACATGGCAATTTCAGCGTTGGCATCGCCAAAAATTTGAACAAAACACCTGATATAAAATTCTACATTCTGGATGACCTACAGCTAATAAGCTGGTTCGGAGCTTTGCTTGCAAAAGGCTCTTCAGGTAGATATGACACGCCAGGGAATCATGTTGGCGCAATTAAGAGGCAAGTGACAAGTGGCAAGTTTGACGTTGATACGTCTCGGTATGAAACATTGCATTTTGTTTTCGACAATAGATACTCCGACATAACAGAGAAGCGAGTCATCGCTAATTTCAATGAAGAATGGGATGAAGTACCATTGGCTTTAGACCTAGTGACCACTATTCCACCCCTTGATAAATCGCTGCGAAGTGAGGTAGAGCAAATGATCACACGCACCAAAAAAGACTTGAAGGTAATATCGCCTTACATCGATACGTCATTCTTGCAAGAAATATTTTCACGGCAGTCGCAAGGAGTTACTGTAATGATCGTGACAAGACCTGATAAAGACTTTACAGGGAAAGACAAAATCGCCGCGCTGCGCTATATTAAGCAATATATTAAAAGCAACAGAAAAACCAACGAACTTGTCCACTCCAGAGTATTTATCCGTGATAATGAACAAGCATTGATTTCGTCAGCTGACATTACCCATGATAGCCTTGTCGGACAATTCAATGCAGGCGTTCTTCTTTCCGATCCTAGTGTGATCAAGAAATTGCTGGATTATTTCGTTCATGTTTGGGATGCCTCACTTTGAGCTATTTCACAACTATGAAGACATTTAGTGAGGTCAAATCCCTTTGGGAAAATAGCCAGAAGGAGACACCGAATCTTGAATTTAAAGCAGATGTAAGCCCCAATAGCGACGAAATAGCCAAAGATATTTCTTCGTTCGCAAATGGCGAAGGAGGCGTCATTATTTATGGACTTGCTGAAGACAGTACCAAAGGTATAGCAACTAAATCGTTTGGTATCGATCTGAAGAAGAAGGATGAAAGGATACAGCAAATCGTGAGCTCTTCAATTGCCCCTGAACTGCAAATCAGAATTGATACCATTCAATCTGTCGATGAGGCTATCCAACAGCCCTTAGTAGACAAAGGATTCATTGCTGTAAAGATTCCAAAGAGCGAGATGTACATACATCAAGTAACGACCACAGGGAAATACTACATCCGAAATAATACTCAGGCCACCCCATACAAATATGACCCACAAGAGCTGAAAGAATCCGATATTGAGTACCGTTATCGGAAACGATTTGAAAACAGGACCAGATTGGAGAGCTCGCTTGATCGCAAGATGAGCGAGTTAGTTAATGAGTACAAGTGGCCTTGCTATTTATTTCTTGGAGCATTGCCAAGTGCGATAGCGTCACCTAGTCGGACAATAGACAAAATATTGTTCAGAGAGATGTTATTCACAAAGGCAAATCTGGAGGATGATAGTACCGTTAACGATACAGAGTTCCGTTACCAGACAATTTCAGATTTCGATCTTTATCGACTGAACAAGCCGACGCTAAACGGCAGGGTTGGTACTCGCAGGAATAGGACTTTGACAATCGAAATGAACAATGATGGGAGCGTGTACATCCTTCAGCATCTTCCAGAGCAAGGTGACATCCAGTCATGGCGTGAGTTGATTTACATGGCTGCTGAGTTTATGCATATGATAAAGCGATTTTACTTTGAACTGAACCTCTACGGAGGAGTAACAATTAGGTTCTTACTAAAGGCAAATTTTGATACAGATAGGGATGGAAATATTACGGCAGCTGGCCTGCATGAATTTGGAAGTGTTGAACGCATTGTCCATCCGCCTACTGGCAAGTATGTATTGAAGCCGATTCCAATTGACAAACATTTTCAATTCGCAGACTATGATCTTGCGAAAGCCACAACGGAATTGATGGAGAAGCTCTTCGCATCAATTGGAATAGAAGGAATTGAAAAGAAGTGTCCCTCATTTGTGAAGGATGTAACAGCTTATGTAAATAATTTGAAGAAGAGCTGAAGGATTTATTCCGTTGAAGACACTATTGCCATATCCCATCAGAAGATATGGAAATTGACCCGAATGGCGGCATTATGATCCTCAGAATACAGAATCACTTTGCGGAAAATGGAAAGATGAAAAGTGTTTAGATTATCCTATTCATAGTCTCCTTTGTCTATCCTTTTTGTCAAGCGTTGTATCTCAAAAGAGAGCTTCTCAGCATTACTCTCCCAGTACATCAACATTTCATCTGGGAAAGGCGGCGAAGGCTCATAAGACGTTGGAGAACTGTCATCATCCGGATATCCTGGTTCTGTCTGAAACTGGTCCTCCGTCACCTGCTCGCCAGTTTTTTCAATCGATGTAGCTGTATCGTCAATTACTTTTCTGATTTGAGCATCGATATACGGAGTCAATATTGTAAGCTGCTGTTTGATAGCAGAGCCATAGAACTTGCAGGAACTATCAGAAAGCTCGTCATTTAGTCTTGAGAGTCCTTCTTCATCATTGCCATATTGCTCCCTGCTGTCGAGCATCATGTCGATTTCGTTTCCTGATTGGATCAGATAGTTTCTGATTTGCCCAAAGGCTGCCAATCTAATGGAATTCTGTATCTTGTCCTGCCGTTTCACGTAGCTGTGAACGTATCTATCAATTCTGTATTGCAGCGTAAAGATCACGACAGCAAATCCTAATGCGATAATGCCAATGATAAGACCTAAAACATTAGGGTCATCTAGCTGCCATTCAGCCATTATTAATTATGCTACAGATGCTTCTATTTTAGCATCGCATGAGAATTTCCAAGCGAATCGTCAACGGTATCCTAGTCAAAATCATTATTAGTGCTTTAGCCAAGAAGGAACTCCATTGAACGGAATACAGATGCAGAATTTTATTTCAGATACTTTTGCAAGGCTAGGTGTAGCAAATGCCAGCGTATTTCTTCAGACTGTAAACAAAAGGTCAGTAATAGCCGCTGCCCTTGGAGTCAAAATTGACCTGCTCGGAATAGGAATAATCGGCCTAGTTCTTGTTAATGAGAAGCAGTTAAGGCGCTTGAAGCTGAATGATGGGGAGCTCAAGTTTGTCTTGGCGCATGAATGTGTCCATATTTTCAAGAACCACATAATCACCACTGCTTTCTGGAATTTACTTGAAAGATACTTGAAAGGAGAAAACAACGAACATTATGATGTCGTTGAAGCTATCAAGGTTGTACTGTTGGCCCTGTCTCCTGACAGGCTCCCTCCTAACGCTGTTAACCTGCGAGATCAGGAGTACGAAGCAGACGAGCTTGCCGCAAGATTGACTGGCGATCTTGACGCTGCTATCAGCTGCCTGACAAAGCTGGTGAAGGGTGACTTGAGTAAGCCGTCGCACGTCTGGGAGTTATTTGGTCAAGTAGTGCCTGCTATGAACATGCGAAAGAGAATAGATATGCTGAGGAGCTGCAGCCCACCTTTTTCTGGCTCGATAATTTGATGGGCGAGCCCAGATGCATCTTGGCTCTTGTCCGCACTTGAACGGACATAATATTGCAGAGAAGGAGAACTGGATTCATAACATTTCCAGGCATAACCCTGCATTTGACGAAGAAAATTGCAGAAAATTTGGCAAATAGATTATGGACCTGTCCTCGAGAATGTCTCAAATTTGAGACATTCTAAGAGATGATGGTGGCGTGACATCCCTTATGCGATGTTTGTCCACAGGACTTGTTCGAAGCTTCATTCTGCAGCAAGGACACCTGAAGGCGTCCGAGCGCATAAATACATCACAGTGCCTGCAGAACTTTAATCCCCTGCTATATGGACTAGTTTGACCCCGATGATGCCACGGCACTTTTACACAATAACCTCTGCAGCTCATTGTTTCTCCCTTTTTGTTTCTCTTTTGATTCGCTGTTCAAGACGGTAGTTTAGTTCACCGGCACCATCCCAGCCTTCAAGTTCCTTTTCAACGAATTCGGGTATTAGTATCTCCACTGGTATGCCACGAATTTTTGCAATTCCTTCCACAACTTCGAAGATCCAACGCCTGTTTTCAGGCCATTGAATAACTACATTAAATGCCTGGTTGTTTTCTCCACCCTTCATTTTGCTTGCTTGACCTCTTGCCGGTGTCTTGCTCTGACAGCTTCGAGTATGTCATTAAGAACTTCCGGTTCGCCGGAACCAGGCCCTAGCATCTGGTCCAGCCGATCGTGGATTTGGCTAGAAAAGAATTCAGTCGCTAATTGTTTGTCCCCGCGCATCAATACTAGGAACTCTTCCCAGTACTTTCTTGAAAGAATCAGGTCCATCGGCACTCGGACGTTTTCGTCATCTGGTGCTCCAAATAACCAGATATCTCGGCACGTTATTTGCGAAGTCGACTGTTTCGAACTTGTTGTGTTTTCCATTCTAATGGATTTTCCCATTGTAACGGATTATAGTTACAGCGCCTTCATAAAGTTTACGGTGCTCACTAAAGTTTAAGTGTAACAGGTAATAGTTAACCATTAATAGAGAGGCTCTGAGCTATGGGCGTATTGCTGAGCGGTAAGGAAAAGGAGTTCCTGGTGGACCTGCTGTCTGGGAGGGTCGAAAAGTACTCCTACCACTATCAAAGGGTCCTACGCAAGAGAATCCTTGACAAGCGCAAGAACCTGACGGAGGATGTCTATCTTATTACAAAGGCAGAGGACAAGCTCCAGAATTTGCCTAGCCGGAAGAAAAAGGTGATGAAGAAATGACCATTGATTCTGTGGAACCTTTCACAGAATCTGATATTGATAAAATGCTAGTCGCCCTTCGTCGCCTTTACAATGACGGCTATCATGCATCCGACCCGATGGAAGAAAATTACCTTCTTACTTGATTACGAATACTGTGCCTATTCCGTCACTGCCATTATAGTCATCTGCAGTAACATAGACCTCCTTGGTGGATCCATTCGCTGCTACGTACTGTGGATTGACGTCATAAGCAGACAGGTTAATGTTTCCAACAAAAGAATCGCTCGTGCTGTTGTAGACTGTGATGACCTTGGCATCAAAGTTTGCAACAAAGATCCAGTTATTGCTGACTGAAAGGCCGACAGGATGTGCCCGTGTGCCCATGATTCCGAGGGGAGTGTTTGTCGCGCCGTCGAGCACAAAGATACGCCTGTCTCCGGCTCCCCAAGTGGTCACGTAGACTTTGCTGTTCGAAGGATTGACTGCGATGTCACCTAGCATGTGGGAATTCGTCTTGATATTCTTCACAATTGCATCAGTGCTCCCGTCGACAATAACGATGTGGCCTTCATTGGTCTGCTTTTGGTCTGCAACGTAGACCTTGTTCAACTTCTCGTCCACTGCAATTTCTACAGCATCAGTGAATCCTGAAATGGTCTTTACAACCGTGTCGGTGCTGCCGTCAATGACTCTGACCACTCCGTTGTTAGCAACATAGATCTTGTTTGTCTGGCTGTTGACTGCGACGGTAGTTCCAAATTCAGTCAGGTTCTTGACAACGACGTCGGTGTTCGTATCAACTACGCTGATGCCGGTATATCCCAAGACATTCGAAGTAGTTATGTAAAGTTTTTCCGTCACTGGATTTATCGCCAAGTCCAAGACGTCCAGGTCATAGCTTGTTACGACGTCATGGGTCGACCCGTCGATAACAGTCGCTCCCCATTCATTGCCAACATAGATCCTGTTGGAATCTTGGTCGACGTCTATTCGATGAGGAGCATTGCCCACTGGAATAACATCATTTACTTTGGGAGCAGCGGCGCTGGCCACGCCACCACTGAGGGAAAGCATGGCAACGATTAACACTGTCATGGAAGCTTTTACTGGCATTCGCACTGGAGTTGGATTCAATGGAAGTCACTATATAAGGTTGCATTATTTGAGTCGTCGTTAATGACAGCGTCACCGACCTGATCAAACGTGATTCAGACATGCTGCAATGCAACATGAGTGAATACAGAACTCGTTCAAAGTCTGAGACTTTGCTGCCTCTTTTCTTGCCCAAAAAGCGTCCTGGACCATAATAGGTGGGGTTTGTGGGGTTTCAGTACTATAGGGAAAAGAAGGAAATTTTGTGCATAACGTACAACATTATTGGTAGATATGTTATGTTTGTTATCCTTGTTATGTTATCCCTTCTTTAACCAAATGTCGAAATTATCTTGGCCTAGATGGGTCTGTTAGACCATTCTGAGCGTGGTTTTTGACTGCACTATCTGCAAAGTCTGCAAGACTTGCAGACTCTACATGGTAACAATTTTGGATAACAGAGATAACAAGCTAGCCGGGTTATTCTTAGGTCCATAATCACCAGGTAATGTATGTGGGAGAGTCTTCAGAGCGGACCGGAAAATTATGTGGACTGACCGACTACGGAATTCGCATTCGCGCCTGAAAGAATTGGAGGATCCAGCAAACCTCTGGTCTTGACACGATTGTACGCCATTCGAGCATTAGACAGTACCCGATGCTTTGTAGTACTGAGAAGTGCCTTTTCTGCTGCCGTGGCCGGCTCTGGTTTGTCGAATACTTCATAGCCTTCCCATTTCACCTGTACGAGAGCTTCCTGCCACTCTACCTCCTGCATTCGCAATCGATGGATCTGTTTCAATTGTTCCAGCCTGTGCTCACCTTCAAGTTCTTTCTTCCTCACCTTTTCTGACAGCTTCTGTGCTACTTCTTTAGCATCCAGGAACTTCACAAAGCAATTGGCCATTGTCGGCCATGAATCACTTGGCTTTTTGTGTAGGAATCCTGCCATTGCTAGCTCGATCTTTACCCAAGCGTTGTCGGGAAAGACCACAATGCATTCATGATGTTTCAGGTTCGATAACGAAGGTAGGCTGTAGTATGTTTCCCAATCCAGGTTGTTGTGCGCTACTGCCCTGGCGTAATTGATAGAATCATTGACAAATGTGTAGGTTTCGGGAATCAAGTCTGTGGTTATTTTCTTAAAAATCATGAAATCGCGTTGCGCGACAACTGTTGAAGCAATGTCTGAACTGCGCTGGAAGTCACCGACGAGCACTATCCTAAGGTGTCGGGCCTCCCGTATCAGTGCCTGCATAGGCCGCTTGACTTGTGCTTCAAGGCCCCGGCCATAATTCTGAAGGCCCTGTGGGATGATGTTACCCATCTCCCTTAGCAGAAGGATCATCGAAACAGTGGTTGGTAAGATCTCTTGTCTTACAAGTAATGGAAGCTCTCCAAGGTATCGGCCGAGGGTACTGACCGCGTGCCTTGGATCCTTGTATAATCCTGGACTTAGAATACATATTCGCCTCCCTTTGTACGCTTTTAGGATGATTTCTTGCAAAGGAGTCGTGTCGTCGATAACCTTTATGAGTGGTGATGGTCGCTTGCATCGACTCTGGGGATTGTGCTCAGCAAGCGGTACGCCACAGCGACACAATGGGTTCCTTGGCTCGATGACGGTCTCCTTCGGCTTGATTATCAGAACAGGATACCCTGTGGACCTGGCATGAGGATCATCCTTCCTATCCTTGTCGAGCTTGCCTGGAACGCACCAGAAAAGATTCTCGAGGTCGATTGCAGACCACCAGTCGAGTACGACAAATCGATGGTATTGATAATAACCCTCACAGATTCTTTCCGCAGTTGCGCTTTTTCCGCTGCCGCGCATTCCCTGGAGATAGTAAGCGGGATAATCCGGCGGCTCAAGGAAAATCTTTCGCCGTTGAAATGAAGAATAGGGCGACATCATGTCCTAGGCGGGCCCTGACCATGAATACCCTGGCCGCTTTCCCTTAAAGCATCTAACTCTCCTTGAAAGCCATCTCCTCTTGGACGGTCCTGACTTTTGCGCAATACGTTGCCACAGGAATCAAGGGGGACATTCTTTTCAATAATCTTTGCAGCTTGTCGAAGTGCCAATAAAAGCTCTGAAAGGTCGCTCTTGTTGGCAAAGCTATTTCCCTTCGATCGCCTCGTGGACCGATTAAGCATCTTGATATTTTCGACTACAGTCCCCATTTCGAATTGAAGAGCATCAAGCGCCACCTTTCGAAAATTTACCCATTCATCATCCTTTTCATAATCTATTTTCTGTCTGCGATCAGGCCAATCTTCTTCCAACAACATTATTGAGGCAAGGGAAGAGCTTAAACTTTTCCCTGACGGCTCGGAAATGAAAGTCTCAAATGCGACTTTCAATTCTAGTGTTACCTTGGTTACCTTTGGCTATATTTCCGAATGTATTTTTAGGTAACCGCCAATAACAGAAAGTTGGAATGTTGAAGCTCAGGACTAATAGAATATTTTATTATTAAGAGAAAAATATTTTATTATTATACAACTATCTTTCGGTTACCCTAGTTACCTTTGTTACCCTGTATTGCATATGGGGTGTCATTCATTGTATATAGAATGGTTTCTGACGTAACTCGGGTAACTGGGGTAACCGATAATTCCCATAGGAATAGAGCGCAATCGGTCCATGTTCTAGAATATTTAACTACTAGATTCATATTTTTGCGAAAATCGTGACCGTCTCAGTTACCCTGCTTAAGGTAACCCATATGGCTGGCAAGGTAACTCGCTCATAATCGTGCTAGAAATTGCATTCAATTATTCAATCGAATTCTTTCCGTTCAATATCAAATTTCCGTCGACATCTTGAGCAAGATAACCACTCTTTACCACTACATCAATTTGGTATCTGGCCTGGCCGGCATCAGTGATGCCCTTTATGGAAAGAAGCAGTTGTTGAAATTTGCCAAGTGGGACCCTATCTGTCTTGTTCTCATGGCAGTATTTCATGTAGCTTGCCAGGACGAGATCCTGTATGTGGCCTTGCGCCTGGTCCTCGTTTCGAGTACTGCCATTATCATCATCAACGCTTGGCACCTCCTCTAGGAACTCAATAAAATCTGACAGCGGTCCCAGTGCACAGTGGTCTGTCTTCATTTTTGAACCGGGCTTCGCACGATGCACAACAAATTTTGGTAAATAGGAGGCAAGCTCATCAAGACTGCTAACGTTGATCCCATTTTCTTCCAAAGGCTTGTATATGTCGTTAGTAATCCTCACGAAACCTTCCAAAACATGGAAATATGGAATTAGATTGTTTTGAGAAAGATATTCGATTTTCTGTTCAAGAGAATCGGCCTGACTGCCTAACGGAGCAAACTCCCGATACTTCTTATTTATTAAATCCAGAAAGAACCCTCGCATATAAAGACGGATATTCTCCGCCGCCGCTTCGACTCCATCCTCTTGCGCATAGTGATCGATCCACTCAGGGGCATCTCTTCCTGCCACCTTGTAGAATTCTACAAGAATCATTCTTGATAAGTCTCTAGGAGGCAACTTCAAAACTGCCTTGTCGCTTCTTAGAATGTACATGGCTGTAAAGTGACCGAGCGCTGCAAGTTTGTGTCGTTCCTGATTAAACCAAGCCTCGAAAGCTATCGCCTCAGGCGAATTTCTTGGATGCCTGTCTACGCTCAACATCCTCACCGGATCCATTCTTTTCATGAACGCTTCATCTGAAGGCAGTGCCCGGTTGGCCGCTAATATCAGATAGCTTAATGCAGGAATGTCGACATATCGTGTGGATCTACTCGGACCCATACCCTTGCTCCGTGCAACATCGTGGTCCGCCGCGACCTTTATCATCTCCCTCATTTTTTCATATTCCTTAAGACGCAGCGGTCCCACTTCATCGATGAATTGTGGGTAGGTCGTTTTGCTCAAAACTTCTCCAAACTTGTATTCGCTGTTGAAGCTCGAAAAACCCTTCATGAATGAGCCGTCCAGGTCTTTCTCCCAAATGGCTAGGCCAATCATTGCCAAAGCATTCTTTCCCGTATCCCTTGGTCCGTACAGGTAGGTGTAAGGCAAAGGATTCCTTCTTTGTTTGAGAATTAGACTGAATGGACCCAGCATCGAATTTCTTACAACAGTAGGTACGGCATACTCTGTTTTCCATTTTCCAACTAAAGCATCAAGCATCTCGGCGCAAGCTACAATCTCTTCCAATGTCGGGTCCCTATGAACAGACCCAGACTCGACGATTCTACCATCTACTAGGTAGAAGCCTTCAGTCTCAATAGTACGATCAACTTCAATGTAACCGGCAGTGTCAAAGCCTGTAATCAATCTTGAAAAGTAATCTTCAATTACACGCTTGTGATGGACAAGCTGTTTTGCTGTTAACTCTGCAATAATTTCTGTAATTTCCTTTCTGTGTAGAGTCAAATATTCTCCCTTAAGGGAATGAAACGTCATTGTGTACTTGGCAGCTATTCCAAGAGCGTTATTCTGATGCGCGATAATCTTCGTAGGAACTGCAGAAGTAAGGGCCCTGCCTGGTTTGTATCGGTAAACTATTTCCATTCCAAGTTTCTTACCCTTGCTATCCACGGTGGGTATGGCAACCTCAACTATTCTGGCGGATATTATTTCACGCTTCTTTTTATCAGCTCTCACCAGTTCAATCGGAAGATCGTAATTCATAACCTCGAATACGTCAGAGGCCAAATCTTCGAGGTCTTCATGCGGCAGCATTTTGAAAATTTTGACTTTTCGCGGAAAATCCTTTAGTCTAACGATTATTCTATCCCTAATGGTAATCTCGTCTTCAGTAAGTTTAGAAGGGTCAGAATGGAGGAGTCTTCGCTCTTCTTCAGACATGTTATTGTAAAAGACGGCGCGTTCCCGATCAGGCAGATCTGCATGGAGCTCTAGCGGCAGATGACTGGAGTAAAAAAATTCTGTTACAGGATCAAATCTAGGTGCATCTTGCTTATCATTGTTAGCGCTCATAGCGCCTGCCTCCACTCACGAGCCTGGCTGACACCGCAGGCCTGACCAACTGTAAAGCTTTGAGCATTTTCTCTCATTATGCATCATCTGTTTCTCTTCGACCTTCAGGAACCGGTGGGACAATTTTTGATATCTCTAGCCCGGCTGCTGTGTCTTTCAGAAAAGTAATCTGGCTCAGTAACTCCATATTGATCCCGAGCTTGGCCCTGCGATTCATTCGTCTGTGGAAGCGGGAGTGACCTTCGCTCTTTGCCAGAGTGGCCAAGCGCACCAGAGTCGCAAAGTATTCCTGACCGTCAAGCTGCGCAAATCCTACAGCTATCAATTGGCAAATTGCACACATGGACTTAAGTAGAGGTACCCTCATAGGCGAGCCGTTCATATGATCGGATGTCATATTGACGGGGCACCTTTCCGGTAAAATCGCAAAATGACCACGTCACCCTGTATCTCCTGGAGACAGCAGTCAAGGCCTGCGACCAGAGTAAAACGATCAGCTACTTCAGGCGACAAAGTGATCGCCAGATTGTGCCGATACTCGAATACAGTGTGTTCCTTTTTCCGATAGCGCCGCTTCGGCCTCTTGGTTTGAACATTTAAGAAGTCCTGAGACGCTATTTGCATTGTGGCTCCACTCCAGGTTGGTAATTCGACCCTGCGGTGTTGTTGCACCAAGAGGCTTGCGGCTTGGACGTGGCTTCCAAGACCCTTCCCAAACCGCAGCCAATTTTTTTCTTCATAAGAACCATCTCTTGGACATTCGAATTGTGAACGTTTCAAATACACACAGAAGAAAGTGCAGACTAGTCGCCGGAGCATAGACTATCAGGTAGACAAGGCCCATCGGGTTTGCAGTATACCAGGTATTGGCGAAGGTTTCCAACAATCCAAGGGACAAGTTCAAAGCAACCATGTTCAAACTGGCGGCTACTACGTAGCGATGACGCCACCAGAGAGCTAGCGGGATGATAGGTGCTGATGTCCCTGCAGTAGTACAGGTTGCATCATTCGCAAGGTATGAGGTTCCGTCGCCAATATCAGTCCAGAGAGCCGAGTCAGATATTACTGTTGGTTGGGACCCCATTGGATTGTAGTCGCAATTAACCGCGCTTGTCACTGCGGGTACTTCAAATTTGAAATGAACGTCTGTTACATCCGAGCCGTCAGGGATTGCGGTGAGAGGCCATTCAAAATACATGCGCCTGCAAAATGACGCAGAATCTGAAGGTCCTACAAATGCCCGAATTGGATTGCCGCCTGAAGTTCGAGTAAACGACCCTGTAGGGCATGCGGCTCCTGTTGCCGAGTTGGTCGTGACATGACCGTCCTCCGTAGGGTTATTCAGAGGCGTCGTGTCATCAATGAGTTTTATCTGGCCGTCACTTATCGTCCAGCCGTCATAGTTGAACGTGATTGTATTTTTGTCGTAGGACAATGCATCGAATTTATTGCCCGCGCTACCGAGCCTCTCTCTTATGACAAGTTCGCCGTCTTTTCTGAATTCCACGTAGCTGCTTGCCACAGTGACAGTCTCGGTCTTGTCATCGACGGCATCTTGAGTGGTGCCATCGATGATGACCATGTCTGCATCAAATGACGTCCACTGCCTGACAATGTCCACCAGGCTTTGCGTTATCTTTGGCAGGCCAGTTATGACGACTATTCTCTCAGAGGCCCTGCCGTCGTAAATTGCATAGGTTATCTGCGCAGTAACCGAATTGCTCAGATAGGTCGCGCTGTACGTATTTGTGACGAAAACGCCAGTGCTATTTTCTACAACGACCTGGCTGACAAAGAACTTGTCCAGAATGTCGAAGATGATATCGCTCACTTTCACGACCCATCTTTCCTTGAGTCGTTGGTCGGTAAAATCGGCGCCATAAATCAGAGCTTCGTTCTTTGAGATGTCCCATGATATCAGGCCTGACTGGACCTGTACCCTTGTAGAATTGAGTTTGTTGACGATGTGAGGCACGAAATTACCGTTCGCGTCTTGCGTCCAGATCGGGACCCCCAACTTCAAGACCGAGGTCCCATCAGGATTGTTCGTTCTCTCAAAGTTCTTGCCTCGCTCGAATGCAGGAGCGGTCTTGTCGACATGGGTTGATGTGGGGTAAGGTGCTATGCCTTTGTAAAAGTCGTTGTCTTCTTCAGCGTAGACCATTGGAAATGCCATTGCCATGAATGTGATTTGCAAGGAGCCAGAAAGCAGGGTCAGGATGAATACTAGTGACAAAAACGTACGTGTCATACGAGTCTATCCTCCTGAACCATCGCGGAGACCTCCTCCTCCACGCGTTCTAGCTGAAACAGAAGCCTCCTACGCTTTTCAATCATAGTTTTGGCTAGAGACAACTTTACCTTCAACACGTGCTCAATGCCTCGCATGCTCTCCTGGACCATTTTTTACCACCTAAAACTATTCGTCAGCGGCCTCCTGCGCCGGCAATAATTCCGTCAGACCGTGAGTACGACAGTCTTCGCAAATAGGAAGATAGATCACATATTGTTCGACGAGTGGAAGTTTCAACTCAGATTTGGCGAGCTTGGAGCAGCCTTTGATAGAACAAACCTTTCGACCAGCAGGGCCAAGCTCAGGTGCGGCGAGGGTCATGCTGCCGAGTCGTCTCCATCTTCTTCGCGATTCCAGGGCTGAAGCATTATCCGCTTAGGGTCCTTCTCATAAGTCAACGCAAGAATGGTGGAATGGTCTATAGCTAGTTCCCTTGCGACTCTGGCTGGGATGATGACTGCTAAAGATTTAGCTTTCGAGCCAAGAAGTGTGCCCTGGATGGCATAAACCGTTTTATGTCTAACCGCTGATTGCACAATCCACTAGCATTGTCAAACTTTATAAAATAAGAACAATACCTTAACGAACAGGTACTGTGTAGGTGATGAACAGTAGGCCACTTTCCCTAATATCGGAAGTCCGTAACCTGAGCGATTTGGCAATCAGAATCCTGGATCATCTCTCTGCACCGTGCAAGGAAGAATATGTGTTTCATCTTACAGGAATTCTCAACGAAAAAAATCGTGATCCGATGGAAACCACAGAACACTCGACTTACTGGCAAACAGTCCAACATAGCGTAGCTTCACTTATTCGACGACACTATGCCAGAGCAACCAAAGGACCTGCTAAGAACTTAATTTACATCACCGATCAGGGTTTAATGGCGGTGCTATTTCGAACTGATTTATTGAGCCCATCTCAAGTACGTAAGCAGAAATTTCAGCCGAAAGTCGCGATAGATCAAATACTTGATTTATATTATTCAGACAACAATCACCCATACAAAATTAGCTCAGAACACCAACGGGGGATAGTTGCTAAGTACCATACTGTAATGGCTCGCCACTACTCAAAATGGTCTCTCGAAAACAATTGGTTTGACGATACCGGTTCAGGTCTTAGTTTGGACAGTTTGAGCCAGGCCCAAAGAGAAGAATTTTTCAGGAATGTCGCCCTCGCTACTGTTAATGACTCACGCATTGACGCCGGACAGATGCTAGAAATCATCCACGCTTCTAACGGCCCACGAATGAGACCGGATGAATGGTTCTTTACCATGAGAGTGATGGCAGAGGTGGCTCAAAAATCAATGTCTAGAGCAAATCCGTGACCACAATAGGAGACCTCACGAGACTTGCTTCTCAATCCTTCCACCTCGTAATTCCTCTGGTTTGAATCCTGTGAATCGTTCTGGATGCTTCTGCATCGACATCATAATGATCTCCCATCTTCTGTCATTTTCCATTCTATAATCTGTAAACTGTTTCTGCAGCGTATTGTTCCTGTCCCTCTCTTGTTCAAGTTGACTTTGAAAATCTGCACCCTTGGCTTCAAGGTCGGAGTAGTCGAGGAATGTTAGATACTGCTCCATCTTCACAAACATTTCGATCTTATCCTGGTCCTTCATCCGAAAATATGGAGAACCAGCATGGCCGAGCATATACTCTGAAAATTCAACTTGGCCTAATGCGGATATCGTTGTCTTGACAAATCGCCTAAAACTGTGAAGGGTTATCTTCATTCTTTTTGCAGGCCCGTCTTCATATTCGAGCAGCCCAGCATTCTTTAACGCAACCTGCATTGCGTCTCGAAAGTCCTGATACAGATGGAGCAGTTTTGGGTTGCTTCCATCCTTGTGATAGACTGCAAAAACGAGATCAGTATGTCGCTTAACTGGGTTAATTTGTTCCGACACCGACTTGCCTTTCTTGTCATAATAACATGATCGGTACGTTCTGTACTTGTGTTGCAACCATACCTTTAGCTGCTCCTTCAATTCATTCGTGAGAAATACGTACCTGTCCTGCCTTGTCTTTGTAAATTCAGCTCGGAAGTTAACCCGGGCAGGATTCGATTCTAGTTCGAGATCCTTTAGCCGTATGGACAGTGCTTCTGTTGCCCTTGCACCCGTGGCTGCGAGGAACATCAAATAACTCTTCGTCCTGATATCGGAGCAGCCATTTAAAATCTCGCGTACATCCTCTTTGTCAATGGCCTGCTTCTGTTTTAACATGCGTCTGGGGAGTCTAACTTTGAGCTTGAACTGCACCTTGTTAATTGCGACGTCATGGAATTCAAGAAAATTCCTTGCAGTCTTGACAAAGAATCGCAGTGTGTTCACTGAAACCTTATGCTCATTTTTGACGTAAGCCATGAAGGAAGAAAGTATGTCGTAGGCGTCTGGCTTGGTTCCCTTGTTAATTCGCTCTATCACTCCATCTGATAGCATTCCATACTTTGCAAGACAGAATTCGTCGAAAGCCATAATGTATTGCTTGTAAGTGTTAGCCGTTGATTCATTAGATTGTGCTACGGTCTCAAGGAACTTTTGAGCAGCTTTGCTTTGTGAAACCTGCATACCTATTTATCTACTAGGTGATTTATATGCTTTTATGCATAGTATATCTTGTGATTTTTTTCACGTCAAAAATGCGGTTAGCTTGTCAGGAAAAATTGTCCACAAAGCTTATAGCTTCATCGTTTTACAAATACCAATACCGGGCAGTGCCAGTCCAACAAGCCGCCATTCCAAAACCGGTTTTCGGGCTGCGCAAACAAGCCCTTTTATTATTCTAAACATACGTTTAGGCGACATTGAGAATAGGTATTGCCTCTCACATTGTGCTTGACACGATCATGAGTGCGGACGGTAGCGTTACAGAAAGCATCGGCGGTCCGCCGTGCTATTGCGGCATAACCAGCAGGCGATTTGGCTTTGATGTCGGCCTCGTGACAAGGGTTGGCAAGGATTTTCCGCAAGAGATGCACAATATGCTGCGCAATAATGACCTCATATTGAGCGAGGGGCAGGTTTCAAACGCGCCAACCACGCGATTCAGCATTAGTCCAGAAGGCGACTCTCGCCGGCTGTTCCTGAGCTCAAAGTGCGATCCGCTATCTATCGATGAAATCGAGGACATGAAAGTCGACTGCTGGCTGACAAGTCCAGTAATCGACGAAGTGCGACCGGAAATCATTGCCGCAATAAAGCAGAACAGGGGCAAAAAAGATTTCGTGATGCTTGACCCGCAGGGCTACGTACGGAAAGTCGACAGCGAAGGACATGTGACACTCAAAGACCAGCTTGATTTGGATTTGCATGGCATAACCGCGCTCAAAGTCGATTCGCAGGAGATATCCGCGCTGACTGGCATGCATGGACTGGAAGGGATGCGCACACTGCAATCAAGGGGCATCAAGTTTGTAGTATCCACAGAGCATCGTATAATCCACCTTCTTTACGAAAAAACGCATTACTGGATAAAAATGGAGGACATCGACAGTCCTGACTCGACAGGTGCCGGCGACATTCTCTGTGCGGCCTTTACCTGTGCTTATCTGAGGGAAAAAGACCCGCTCTGGGCGATCTGCTTTGGCGCAGGTGCAGTTCGGGCCGCCCTTGAAACAAAACAAGTCGGCCTTGCCAAGATCCCGCAGATGTCCAAAATAGAGCAGAGTGCTTCCTACTTTTACAATACAGTCGGCTTCGAGCAACTCTCCTAGCTTTAAATCAGGCTGTCAGCAATCATGAGTAATAGCTATGAAAGTGGCGCTTTCAGGCGTCGACTCGCGGGATGGGGCACTTCTCTCCAAGGTGAAAAAGACGCTCGAATCCCTCAACGTCAAGACCCAGATAATGAAAGACGACTATCAGACCGCAAAGGAAGTTGACCTCGTCATGGTTGCAGGAGGAGACAGGGGTATACTGGACTACTTCCACAAAGTCGAAACCGACTCTGCGCCAGTGCTTGGTATATACGAAACAGACTCGACCGGCTTTCTTGCCCAGCTTGAAGTGCGCGATCTAGAGGCAGCTATGTCCAGGCTAAAGCGGAACGATTATTCTGTTGACAAAGTCTTCCGCATATCTGTTAAGGTAGACGGCAAGCAAGTCGATCCCGTGCTAAATGATGTGGCAGTCTTCCCGAGCAAGAGCGCGACACTCATGGAACACGTCTTGCGCATAGACGGAAACGACATCTGGCACGACAATAGCGACGGCGTCATCATTTCGACGCCGACAGGTTCGACTGCATATTCTATGTCCGCAGGTGGCCCGATGGTACTACAGAAGGCTCCGGTATTTCTAGTAGTCTCGGTAAACTCACTTGACAACACCCGCAGGCCACTAGTGGTTCCAAACGACAGCAGGGTCGAGATCACCGACATCACCAGCAGGTATCATTGTGAAGTGGTACTCGACGGCGGCCGCAGAATGCAGATAAAGAACACACTTGAATGTTCAAAGCATGAGTTCTCGGCACGTCTGGTCAGGCTAGCCGGCGGCTCGTCGTCAGCTGCGTCATTGATGGCAAAGAAAGTTCAGCTTGCAGAAGATATGTTAAAGATGCCGCCTAGCGCCAAGCTCATTTTGAAAACACTGGAATACGAAGGCGCATTGAGCCAGAAGGACCTGGCTGCAAGAACCATGTTGCCAGAACGCACAATCCGCCTTTCATTGAGTCACCTCATCAATCAAGGCTACGTCAAGAAAAAGACGTCGCTTCGAGATGCTCGACAAAGGATCTATGAGCTCAAGATATAGCGGCTGCCTTTACGAACGCATAAAACGACTTCTCTGGCTTGCCCGGGCGACTGTTGAATTCTGCGTGGTACTGCACGGCAAAGTAGAAGCGATGATCTGGTATTTCCAGTATCTCCATTCGCTTGCCACTGTCCGAGTGGGCCGATAGAACCAAGCCATTCTTGCTTACAAGGTCGAGGTATTTCTGGTTGAATTCATAGCGGTGCCTATGTCTCCTCCTTATCACAGTCGAGCCATACATCCTAGCGGCAATCGTTTTTGCATTTATCGTAATGTCATGGGCCCCCAGACGCATCGTCCCGCCTTTGTCGTGGATGTTGCGTTGCTCTGGCATGAAGTCGACGATAGAATTTTTTGTGTTTGGCTCAAGCTCGGTAGAATTGGCATCGCCTAGTTTGCAGACGTGTCTTGCAAATGCGACTATCGCTAGCTGAAACCCAAAGCAGATCCCAAGGTAGGGAATGTTGTTTGCTCTCGCAAAGTTCGCTGCGCCGATTATACCCTCGCTTCCCCGCTTGCCAAAGCCGCCGGGAGCAAGTATTCCGTCAAAATTCTTCAGCGCCAATAGGCTCTGCCGCCCACCATTCTCAAACTTTTCAGAATCGATCCATTGTATTTCCACCTTTTTGCCGATGCTAGCTCCGGCATGCGACAGTGCGTGGTAAACGCTGACATAACTATCTGGCAGCGTAACGTACTTGCCGACAACCGCAATTCTGATAGAGCCACCATACTTTGCAAATGACTCAGCTATAGCCTTCCAGTTGCTCCACTGTGGAATCGACCTACGGAGCGCAAGCCGATCGGCTATTGACTTTAGCATCCCTTGGTTTTCAATTACTTCTGGCACCTTGTAGATCGATGGTGCATCATGGCATGAAATGACGCATTTGTCATCCACGCTTGCAAACAGTGAAATCTTGCGCCTGGCCTCGTTGCTGAGTGGAGTCTTGCATCTGACTGCAAGAATGTTCGGCTGGATGCCGATCCTACGGAGCTCTTGAACGCTATGTTGAGTCGGCTTTGTCTTTTGCTCGCCCACAACGTCTAGCACCGGTGCCAAGGTAACATGAATGAATAGTGTTTTTGACTGCCCGAGCTCAAGCTCCATTTGGCGGAATGCCTCAAGGAATGGCAGACTTTCGATGTCGCCCACCGTGCCGCCACATTCGACTACCATGACATCTAGCTTTTCGTCGCTCGCAATCTTGTGTAGCATATTCTTTATCGCATCCGTAACGTGCGGAATTATCTGGACGCACTGGCCCAGGTACTTGCCTTCCCGCTCGGCGCGAATGACGTCCATGTAGACCCTGCCTGTCGTGATGTTGTGCTCCTTGGTCATGGCAGTGTCGATAAAGCGCTCGTAATTGCCGATGTCCATGTCGCATTCGCCACCGTCATCTGTGACAAACACTTCGCCGTGAGCAACAGGGTTCATGGTGCCGGCGTCATAGTTGACGTAAGGGTCAATCTTAACACATGAAACATTGTAGCCAGCAAGCTGGAGAAGTTTTGCAGTCGAAGATGTTGTCACGCCCTTACCAAGGCCTGACATGACTCCGCCCGTAACAAAAATGAACTTGCTTCCGTTCGGCGACCTAGACTGCACATTAGGTTTTGGAAAAGCACCTTTTTATTCCTTTTTGGAATCGCCAGCGGTATCTTAATATGAAGAAAATGGATTATTGATATTGTTCTCACAAAAGATGCATAGACAGGATTCTAGCAAGCTCCGTGGCAGGTCCGCAATAGCAGCCATCCACATCGGTGTCACCGGCGAAGACGAAGCAAGGCTCGATACAGCGATATCTAGGCTTTATGGTGTCGAAGGAGATGAAGCTGCAGAAATACATGCCAACTACCACATCGACAAGATACTTGCGTCGCTTGCGAAGAGGGCGAGAAAAAACGGCATGAGGAGGCAGACTCTTGCAGAGCGGGTGGACCACCTTGATGTTTCCGGTACTGCACATCAGGTGGCGAAAGGCAAGCTGACAGAAACGGCAGCAGTCGAAGCCCTGTTTAGAGGCCTGTCAATTATTGAAAATAACGGCAATGCAGACGACAGGTACGTTAACTTCTACGGCTAAGAGTTACACTTGCGCCAACAATCCATTCAAAAAGTCTTCGAGCTCTCAATCGCAATACTTTCTGATGTGCGTCATTCTTGCTATAATCCTGCGCGTTTGGGCCAGACTTGGAAACGGCATTACAACTCTATCAAATGTAGAGCTTCATTGCAGGTTCTAAAATAGTCTCCGGATGTCAACTTGTAGTATACAGATGCCGGATATCATTTACAACCGAGTTCTATAGCTGATTGATGTAGCCAGTATCATTGAAAAATTCAATCAGCTTGCTAACGTATTTGTTTTCACGGTTTACGCCGTACATCAGGTTGGCATACTTGCTCTGGGTTACCCAGCCTATTCTTACAAGGTCATCCAGGTTGTTTTTGATATCCTGCCGTTTTAGGTGGGTCTTTTTGTGGAGGATGTAAATTGTCGCCAGCTTGCCTTCTTCTGCAAGTGTCTTGATTATCTTGATCTTACCAATGCTGCCAAGTCCTATCTCTATGATTTCCTTACAGCTATTCGATTCTGACATTATATGTCGCCCTTGATCCTGCTCATGAGTACGGGCTCAATTTCCGAAAGCGACGCGCCGTGAAGTCCGATTTCCTTGAACGACTTGATATCGACAAGCCTTCTTGCCTTCAGGTCGTCAAGATAGTCTTCAACATCAATTTTTTTCATACCGAATCGCTCGGCAATCTCTGAGGCGTACAACCTAACGTCCTTGAGCTCTACGTACGGCTTTTTCTTGCTCTTTAATGCCCGTACAAGCGCCATCAAACTTATCAGGTGGTTCCTTGACAGCTGCTCGATTTCTTCGGTTGTTATCGAAGGGTGCACCTGTCCATGAACCTTTCGAACGTGGTCAAGCGTGACCCTGTCAGTCCCTTGCGATTCGGCCCAATTGCCTGCATACAGCAGCAGGTCAAGGGCGTACCTTACATCGCCATTTACCTCTGGAGAGGTAGTGATGCTTGCAACCTTGTCAATGACATCGGAGCCTATCGCCTTTGGATTGAACGCCTGGGCGGAGCGGCTTTCCAGTATGTCGCTTACCTGCTTTATGGAATACGGACGAAACTCCATGGGCACCCGCCCTAGCGTACTTAGCTCCGCCGAGTCAAGCCTGCTATAAAATTCTGTGCTCCTTGCAATGAATATTACACCCTTCACATTGCAGGGCTTGTCGGGTTCGAATTCATTAAGCCTTGTAAGATCGTAAATGATGCCAGTGTCCTTGCTCGTCTTTATCATGTAGTCTATTTCGTCCATGATAATTAGCGCGTATTGCCTGTTTTCGTGCAGGTATCGCAGCAAATAACGAAGCATCTCTTCTGCACTCATGCCCTGAGCCGGCAGCTCCGGCGCCATTCGCTCAAGCAGAAATCTGTAGATCGCGTATTTGTTGCCACCATGCAGTTTCAAGTTGATGTATGCTGTTTTCAGCACTAGCCGGCTTTTCGCAAATTGCTCTTCAATCATTTTTGAAGACCTGATGACAGTCGACGTCTTGCCGATACCTGCTACGCCCACCACCTGCAGCACAGTCAAAGGGAACCTGTCAGTATCTTCTGCCGCGTCAGAAAACACCTGCACTATTTGTTGTATGTGAGCCTGGCGGTGCGGCAGCTCCTCCGGCACGTACCGTGGTGATAGTTTTGACTTGTCGCGGAAGACTGCACTTTCAGACATTTCCAGCTAATTTGAATACGGGTAGTTCGTCAATATATACCTGAATAGAATTTAATACCTGCAAACCGCTCCTGGTCTTGAACGCATGAGCAAGTTTGTCAGGACCAACTTTGGCATAAAGCGCCTCGTGGACAACTCGTTCAAGGCCATCGACGAAGGTGCGTACGAGACAACGCATTCATTCACACACGATGCGATAAGCATCAAAAAAGCGGTCGCCTCCTGCTCGCATTCCCCACTTATCACCGAAATGAAGTTCTCGTCTCCTTCGCGAGGCAAGATAAGGAGCAAGACGCCTCCGGCAGAAATCGCGATTACCATGATAGAATCAGGCGCAATCGGCCTGTCAGTCTTGACGCAGCCCCACCTCTTCAATGGTTCAATTGAATACTTGGCGACGATTAGAAAAGCAGTAAGAGTGCCTCTGCTCATGAAGGACATCACTGTTAGCACTGTCCAGATCGATGCTGGCAAAAAAGCCGGCGCCGACTGCATCTTGCTTATTAAGACTGTCTTTGATCAGAACCTGGCCGAAGAAAGCATGGAAAAGCTTGCAGAATATACAACAAGAAAAGGCCTGCAGGTTTTGGTTGAAGTTCACACAGAGCAGGAATTTGGCGAAGTGATAAAAGCAAAGTACAGCCTCGTTGGCATCAATAACCGCAACCTTGACGACCTGAGGGTAGATATCGCAAACACCGAGCGTCTGCTCAAAAAGCACGCCAAGGGAAAGAGCCTCATAGTAAGCGAAAGTGGAATTTCAAAACCTGCAGACATTCAATACCTGAAAAAAGCCGGCGCTGACGCGTTCTTGGTCGGCACGAGCATTATGGAAACAGAGGACGTCGGCACCAAGGTAGCCGAGTTGTACAACTCTCTCTGATTGCGAATCGCTTAATACCCCTACCTGCTAGAGGATTTATTATCAATACATGCTGGGCAATTATCCAGTAGGCGGCAAATTCGGCAGGTACGGCGGCAAGTACATACCGGAGACACTTGTTCCTGCAACCGAAGAGCTGGAATCCGCCTACGAAAAATATAGGAGTGACCCTGACTTCCAAAAGGAACTTTCATTCTATCTAACTGAATACGCCGGCAGGCCGACTCCGCTCTACTTTGCAAAGAACCTGACAGAGTACACCGGCGGCGCCAAGATTTACCTAAAGCGCGAGGACTTATTGCACGGCGGTGCCCACAAGACGAATAACACCCTCGGGCAGGCGCTCTTAGCAAAAAGGATGGGCAAAAAGAGGATAATCGCAGAGACCGGCGCGGGTCAGCATGGTGTTGGCACCGCAATTGCCTGCGCGGTTCTCGGGCTTCCTGCAGAGATTTACATGGGAGCAAAAGACATCGAGCGGCAAAAGCTGAACGTCTTCCGCATGGAGCTACTCGGTGCAAGTGTGCATTCAGTCCAGTCCGGAAGCAAGACACTAAAGGACGCGATCAATGAAGCAATCCGGGACTGGATCGCCAACGTAAAAACGACCTACTATCTTATTGGTTCGGTGGTGGGCCCTCACCCATACCCGATGATAGTAAGGGACTTTCAAAGCGTTATTGGTCATGAAATAAAACAACAGATGCAAGAGCATGAAGGCAGGCCTCCTAATGCGGTGGTTGCATGCGTAGGCGGCGGGAGCAATGCAATGGGCTCATTCTACCCATTTATTGACGACGTAGATGTCATGCTGTACGGAGTAGAGGCAGGGGGCGAAGGCATCAAGTCTGGCAAGCACTCGGCCACGCTTGCAGCCGGTTCTGAAGGAGTGCTGCACGGAATGTTCACTTACCTGCTGCAGGACAAGTGCGGACAGGTGATAGAGACCCACAGCATATCTGCAGGACTTGATTATCCAGGCGTGGGACCAGAGCACTCGATGCTAAAGGATACAAAGCGCGCTAGGTATGCCTCCTGCACAGACGATGAGGCCATTCAAGGTTTTCTAACCCTCTCAAGGCTTGAAGGGATAATCCCCGCGCTGGAGCCATCTCACGCAATTTCCTACTCGATGAAACTTGCAAAGGAAATGGACAAAGATGACGTTATAGTAGTCACCCTTTCCGGGCGCGGAGACAAGGACGTCCAGGTTGTTCAGGACTATCTTGATAAACCCAAAGGTGCGAAAACGAAGAAGGAAAAGCATGTCAAATAGAATCACGAAAAGATTTGGAGAGCTGGCAAGTAAGCGCGAATGCGCTCTTATCTGTTATGTAATCGCCGGCTATCCTGACATCAAGACCTCGCGCCAAGTGATCGACGCTCTGGTGAAAGGCGGCACCGACGTTATTGAGATTGGAATCCCATTCTCAGACCCGATAGCCGATGGGCCCGCGATACAGGCCGCGTCGAACCTTGCGCTCAAGCAGGGCATCACACCGGAAAAGGCGTTGCGGCTTGTAAAAGGCATAAGGAAAAAATATCCTGCATTGCCACTGCTCGCAATGACCTACGCGAACATCCTTATCCATACAGGCATGAAAAAATTCATGTCGCAAGCCAAATCATGCGGCATTGATGGCTTTATCATACCCGACATGCCTCTAGAGGAAGCGGAATCGTATTCAGCGGCAGCCTCAAAACTTGGTCTTGCAACTGTATTCCTTGTTTCACCCAATACGCCCGGGACAAGGCTACAGAAAATAGTTGACAGCACTTCCGGATTTCTGTACCTCGTCTCTGTATTTGGCATAACAGGCGTCCGGAAGTCGGTTGAAGATTATACCTTGAACGCAGTGAAGAATGTCAAGCAGGCCACAGGTGACAAAGTGCCGGTGGCCGTGGGCTTCGGCATAAGCATACCGGCGCATGTCAAGCTTTTGAGAACAGCGGGCGCTGACGCAGTCATTATTGGCAGCGCAATAATAGAAAGGATAAGAGGATCATCCGACAAAAAGATGTCGAAGGAGCTGGGTCAATTTGTCACGTCGATGAAGAAAGCCTGTGGCATGCGTTAACGGTACTTCCCGCTATTGAAGTTAGAGTCCCTTGCAAACCGGAAATCCTCTTTAATTCGGTGTTCGAGTACATTCTTACTTTCTGTTATTATTCGATGTTTTGAACTGATGATCAAATGAGTCTTCTGATCGAAGAAGAGCAAACGACTGACGGAGTCCCAGTGTGTGGCGCAAACCTGTCGTCACCAGTAGTCGACACCGCATACTACATCGACGAAGTGCACTACAGAATAGGAAACAGGATGTACATTGAGAATGCAGACTAGAAAGAACTCGCAGGTTCCAGACATCGATGAAGATCGGGATCTAGAGCTTGAAAATATAATAGGGAACCTGATGATAGCACAGTACCAAGTAGATAAGCTGCGCTCTAGGTTGAGCGAACGTGTCGGAGGCTATGGTTCCGCCAGCAACAAAAAGGGATCAGCACACATTTTCAAGCATAATGACAAATGGTATAAAGTGACAGTTCGAGTCGACGAGATGGCGATAAGCCAGCGTGACATATCCGAGGACATTAAGTAGTGTGCGCTAACTAACGCACAACTTTTTTTCTTATATTATTCTGGTGTAACGATGCCAGAGTGATCCTTTGCAAATAGCATGTTGTTCAGCGTAACCTGAAACTTTGTTCCTCTGTGCTCTACAATAACTTCAATGTCGTCAAGCGAATCAGAGACCGATGCCCCTTCAAACCTTTTTACCACGACGTGAATCGACTCATGAGATATTATGGCCTCAATAAAAGGCTCGATGAACTGGAAACTACCGGCGTTAGCCTTAGCGTCCTGCGCCGACTGAATGATGAGCATGGTTTCTTCATGGTAGGTAAAATACGCAGGTGACTCGTCAATTGCACATGCCAACGCAAAATCGTTAATCATGAACGATCAAGATAGGCTGGATGAAAATTAATCCTTTTCACCGTATAGCAACTTTAGTTCTTCAAAACTCAACTTTGATCCTGCTTCTAGTTTCTTTCTTGCCTCTTCCTTTATCTTGAACAGCGTGTCACTTGGCAGGCCGTAGCCGTATTCTTCGCGCTGTTTTTTCCTCATCTCTGACATACTGTCAAGGCGCGCGTTTATAGCATCAAACTCATTTGCGATGTCGTCATACTTGCTTAGATGTAGTTCTCGCTCTGGCGCCAACTTTCTCTTTGCATCGTACAAATTATCCAGCGCCTCGTTTATCTCTGATATCTTTGTCCTAAGCGACTCACGTTCCTCGTCAAGCTGCCTTATGGCGCCGCTGATGCTTGCAGATTCCTCCATCAACTGTGAGAACTGCTCCTGTATTGTGCGGTTAGCCTTGATGGCCTCCATTTTCATTGACGCTTCTTTTACCCTTGACAGGATCTCGTTTTTTTCACGCTCACTCCTGTAATCCTTTGCGTCCACAAGAGCCCGATTCTTCTGGGCTACGGCCTGCAGTTCTTTCTCCTTTTCAGACGGAAGCCTGGACTCCATCATAGAAAGAAAGTTTTTTGACTTGGAGATCTTTTCGCTCACGGTCAAAAGCTCGGCGTTGCGCTTATCAACTTCCGAGCGCAACTGCTTGAGCCTCTCCGTGTGGGCGTCAAGAGCGTTTCTCTTTTCTCTGATACCGTCGGATATTGTGCGTAACTGGTTTTTGTCAATTTCGACGATCTTGTCCGTCAATTCCTTCAATTCGGCGGCAAGCTTGCGCTTCAGTGTGACAAGTTCGTTCCACTCGAGCGATTTTAGATCTGTATTATCTGGAGCCAACGCACTATTGGAGAAAAATAAAATAATATAAAAATTTACCAATTACTCAGTTCGAACAACTGGCAATGGTCAGATGAAAACCGCTATTGACCTACCGTAGCAGGTGCGGAACCCGCATTTTTGACATGGCTTTTTCTTCGTGACGGATGCCGATTTCTGGACTCTCTGGCGAAGGCAGCTGCAACGATTTCCAGCAAACAGGATGCGGCGGGACGAAGCTTTTGCTCGAATTTACGTTCAAGATTGGCGCATTTTCTATTCACGAGCGCTGGCTTTTTCAATTTGACGCCTGAATTTCCTCAAATTTGGGCTCATTTCATGCTCAAACAGCACAAAACAGCGTGCATGGAGCTATTCTTATATCCAAGCGCGCAAGACCTACGCCTGTTGGCAACTGTAGGATATTGTGTAAAATGTAAAGCAAAGAGGGAAATGAAGGGAGAAAGGCAGATAATCATGAAGAACGGCCGTCCGGCTACAACTGGAACATGCACGGTCTGCGGGACAAAAATGTTCAAGATTGGTGGCGGCGGTGGCGGAGGCGTAAAGGCCAAGGCCAAGAAGTCTACTGCCAAAAAGAAGACAAAAGGCAAGAAGAAAAAGTAAGACTGCGTCGTGGGGTCTAGGACCGCTCCTAGGCACCTTTTTTATGTTTCTCTTATTGTTGTATACCCCCTCTCCCACAGGTGCATCACTTGTTATATACTTCCTTTAAAAAAGAAGACATGATGGCTAATTCGGCAAGAAATGTGGCAGAATTGGAAATAGAGGATATTGAAGGAGTCGGGCCAACTACTGCACGCAAGATGAAGGAAGCAGGGATAAGTTCTGTGATGGAGCTGGCCACTGCGGTGGCAGACGAGCTCGCTACAGACCTTGGCGGCTCGAAAGAGACCGCTGCCACCTTCATTATGGCAGCGCAAAAGCTGCTAAGAGAAAGTGGCGTGCTGGACAACGAGTTCACTACAGCAGACGTCGAGCTTGAAAAGAGAAAATCTTTGTTGCGCTGCAGCACAGGAGCAAAAGCCCTTGACGAGCTGTTGCTTGGCGGCATAGAAACACAGGCAATTACCGAGTTTTACGGCGAATTTGGAAGCGGCAAGTCGCAGATATGCCACACATTATGCGTAACTGCTCAGCAACCAGTAGAAGCAGGTGGACTCGGCGGCGGTGTAATACTCATAGACACTGAAGGAACGTTCAGACCCGAAAGGGTCGATCAGGTAGCAAGGGCAAGAGGTCTGAACCCTGAGGAGGTTCTAAAGAGGGTGGCGATATGTAAGGCATACAACAGCAGCCACCTTGAGCTGATAGTCAAGTCGATAGGCAAGTACATTGACGACTTTAAGGCCAAGATAATAATAATAGACAGTATCATTTCGCTCCACCGCGCCGAGTTTGCCGGCCGCGGCACATTAGCGGACAGGCAACAGCGCCTTAACGGCATAATGCACAAGCTGGTAAGGATCGCCGAGATCTACAACGTCGCAATCATCGTCACGAACCAGGTCCAGTCTACGCCGGATACATTCTTTGGTGACCCGACCAAGCCGGCAGGCGGAAACGTAATTGGCCACGCATCGACCTACAGGCTGTACCTGCGCAAGGCCGGCAACGACAGGATCGCTAAGATAATCGACTCGCCATACCACCCATATTCCGACGTTAGGTTCACCGTGAACGAAAAGGGTATCGACGACATCGAGTCAGACGCGCCCAAAAAAAGATTGGCAAGGCAAAAAGATGATGACGACTAGGTTAGAGAAACTTTTTCTCCGCCTCTTTTAATTTTTCCGGATTACCACAGTATTTTATCAACTGCAATAGTTTGTCCTGGGCTTTCCCGGTCTTTATTGCCTGTCTAGCAATTTCAACGCCATCTTTGAAATCCTGTGTAATTTTGCTTACCACCAGAGCGGCTGCCGCGTTAAGAATTACGATGTCCTGCTTTTCGCTACCAGCCTTACCGTGAAGTGATTGGAGTGTGTTCTTGATAGATTCTTCCTTCGAGTTCACGACCAACTGCTCAGGATGGGCAACCTGCATCCCTACTGCCCTCGGGTGGAGGCGTATTCTCTTTGTTTGCCTATCGCCTGACACCCACAGGATATCGTTTTCGCAAGTGTTTGATAATTCATCAAAGCCATCGTGCGCGTGGACTATCATTGCTTCATCAATGTGTCCTAGGCAAACTTGGGCAAAAATATCAAGAAGCGCGGGTTCAAAAACTCCAATTACCTGGCCTGAAATGTTGGTGCAGGGGTTGCTCAGCGGACCAACCATATTAAATACAGTCCGAATTCCAATGGCATTTCTCGCGGCCGCGACATGCTTCATCGATGGGTGGAACAACGGGGCAAACAGGAACCCAATCCCTACATTTTCAATACACGACTGCACTTTAGCCGCCGGGGCATTCAGGTCAAGGCCAACGTATTCGAAAAAATCCGCGCTTCCGCAAAGTCCGGACACCGACCTGTTGCCATGCTTCGCAACCCTTGCGCCGGCAGCAGACGCCACTAGGGCGGCTGCAGTGCTAATGTTAAACGATCGGATGGAGTCGCCGCCAGTACCGCAGGTGTCGATCAACGGACCATGAACATGAGGGGTTATCCTTGTCGTGTGCTTTCTCAACGAAAGCATGATTGACCTTAATTCCTCAGCGGTCTCGCCCTTCATTGCAAGGGCAATGAGGATCGCCGCTATGGTTGTGTCAGATATGCTCCCGCCTAGTATCGCGTCAAGCACTTGGGAAATTTCCTTGTCTGACAGGTTCGTCCTCGCAACCAGCTTCCTTATTGCGGGACGGAAGTCAGACTTCCCGCTCATCTTTTCACCATTGTCATAAAGTTCTGAAGCATCTTGCGCCCCTCGCCTGTAAGGACCGACTCGGGGTGGAACTGGACACCCTCAATAGGATACTGCTTGTGTTTGATGCCCATTATCTCGCCGTCGTCAAGCGCTCTAGCGGTGACCTCAAGACATTCGGGGATCGAGTCCTTCTCTGCTACAAGTGAATGGTAACGGGTAGCCTTAAACGGGTTTGTGACGTTCTCAAAGAGCTTATCTGATGTGTACTCTATAGGGCTTGTCTTGCCGTGCCTGACCTTCTTGGCATTAACGACCTTGCCGCCAAAGGCATGGACTATTCCTTGGTGCCCAAGGCAGACACCAAGTATTGGCGTTTTTGGTCCAATTTCTCTAATGACGTCTGTACAGACGCCGAAGTATTTACGATCGGCAGGGTGACCAGGACCCGGAGATATGACTATTCCATCAGGGTTCATTGCCTTAACTTGTTCCAGTGTTATCTTATCATTTCTGACTACTATTGGCTCTGCACCAAGTTCGCCCAATATCTGTGCAATATTGTACACGAACGAGTCATAGTTGTCGATGACAAGGATTTTCATTCAATACCCCCTACTCGAGAGTAAATAATCAGCTAGAACGTCTCGGTCTGTGCCAAAAATGACCGCCTCCGTACAATGCTCTTCAAACTTTACATGCTTTTACCGTATTTAAATTTAGTGCGCCGCCACAAAAAATATAATCAAAAATTTAGGAATCTATATAATGCATGGAAACTATTGACAGCTTGCTCATATCGCAAGTGTTTGGTTTTGGTCAGAGTCTTCATCAACGGTTACGGAAACATAGGTCGGCGTCTTGCTAGCGCGCTGTCAGTCGATAAGGAGATCCAGTTCATTGGCGTAGCAAAATATACTGTGGACGATAAAGTTAAAGAGGCGCTCAACAACCACTACAAGGTTTTTGTCCCAAAGGAAAAGATGATCGCGTTCAAGGACAGTGGCTACAGTGTGACAGGCACTGTGGAAGAAGCGGTTGGGGAAAGCGACCTTGTAATTGATGCCGCAAAGGAAGGAGGAGGGTACGACAACAAAAAGGGCCTATATGAGCCAATGAAAAAACCTGCGATATTTCAAGGCGGAGAAGACAGGCACGGCGAGCGCGCAGTGGCTGACATGATTCACAATTCGCGTGTAAGCTACTCAAAAGCCGCAGGCAGATCGTATGTCATACAGGGTAGCTGCAACGTCTCAGGAATGGGGCGGATAATGCAGCCGGTGATTGAAAAGTTTGGCAACAGGATTAAGCGCTACGACGTTGAGCTCATAAGGCGATGGGCAGACCTTGAAGACACTAAGGCGGTCAAGGACTCAATAGAGTGGGACAGAAATCCGCACCACCAAGATGACGTCAAGGACTTTATTCCCAATGCAAACCTCTATGTTGATGCCTTCAAGGTTCCGTCAAGAATGATGCACCTGCATCATATGTTTATCCGGTTCAGTGACTGTGCGCCTACAAAGGACGAAATACTGGAATGCTTCAGAAAAGAGTTTGGAGTCGCGATAATCAGTTCAGCTAAAGGCACCGGCGACATCCGTAAGAAGGCACTTGAGCTCGGTTTTGCTCACGGCGACACCAACATGGTGCACATTCACCAGGACATCCTGAGAGTGCAGGAGGATATGGTAAAGATCGCATATTCTGACGACCAGACAGGAATGGTAATACCGGAGAACCACCTGCTACTCCAGTCAATGTTCTTCAAACGATCAAGAGAAGAGGCGCTCAAGAGGACCGACAACCTCTTTCAGGTTGGCAAAAAGCGCAAGATGCTAGAAGAGGAATTCAAGTAGAACGCAAGATTCTATATCCTCTTGTAGATATAATTATGGAGCCATGCCGGCAGCAAATGACTCTTATTATTTCAGGCAGGATGGAAGAATTCAAATAGCGTTTCGGACAATCATATGCCGTTTGACACAGCTAGAGTCAAGGAAGGAATGTGCCCTCTGCGGCACCTCGCTCCCGGTTGGCAGTGAGGTTAGCATATGCATCGAATGCATGAAGTGCGCGGACTGCTGCGTCGGCCTTGAAAAGATGAAGGAATAATCATTCAACCATTTTCAGCGTGTCGGTTATCGTAACTATCCCGATTACATTGCCCTTCTCGCTCACCAATATGCTCTTTGCAAACCTAACTAGTGGGATCAGGGCCTTGGCCGGTGTCGCGACATCAACTAATGGTGGCTGGGGCTCCATCACCTGCGACACGTGCATGTTCTTGAGGTCCTTCTCATCCTTTTCCACTATAACCTTGGCAAGACCGTCCTCTGTCAATATGCCGACAAGACGTGAAGAGTCAAAGACGGGGATCTGGCTTATCGAGTTGTCACGCATGACGTCTATGGCATTGTGCAGCTTCTCGTCTTTCTGAACAAATATGAGGCGACGGCTGCAGATATCGCCGGCCTTCATCGAATTGTGGCCTTCAAGCGAACCCAGTATTTCAAAGATTTTCCTCGCAGTCTCGTAGCTTGGCTTGCATCTGCCAGACTCGATCTGGTTTATCATGGAGGTGCTGACACCTGTTAGGGCGGCCAGCTTTCTCTGAGTTATCCCAAGCCTTATCCGGGCTTGCTTGATGTATTCAAGCCTTGGCAGCATGTGACCTAGAATCTTAGCTCCGATACTTATAAGGTTGAAGCGGTGCGTGGGAATTTGATAGCCTTATATTATGTGCGGCCGAATTTTTCTTGTTCTAATCTGCAATGGTCAACAGCGATGAAAAGTGGGACTCAGTCAAGCGGTACAAGCTTACAAAGATGATAAACGAACTGTCAAGTATATCAGGCCATGGCACAGAGCTTGTCACCGTTTACATTCCGCCAAGACGACCGATATTCGATGTCATTTCGCAGCTGCGGAACGAGTCTGGCACCGCTTCAAACATAAAGTCAGACCTTACCAGAACCCACGTCCAGGACGCGCTCAGCAGGACAATTGAGCAGCTGAAACTGTTCAAGGAAACACCTGAGAACGGGCTGATAATATTTTGCGGTGCGATCCCAAATGACAAAGGAATTGGGAAGGAAAAGATTGAGATATATCCTGTCATGCCGCCCAAGCCGGTCCAGATCAGCCTTTACCGGTGCGACGATCACTTTTGGACAGAGCACCTGAAAGAAATGATGAAAGATGACAAGATCATTGGCATACTCGCTATAGACACACAGGAAACCGGCCTTGGAATTCTGACCGGCGACCGATGGGAGGTTGTAGACACACTTACTTCGGGCGTTGCTGGCAAGCATAGACAGGGGGGTCAGTCTGCAAGGAGATTCGAAAGATTGAGAGATAACGAGCTGAATGAGTACTACCACCGCGTGGCCGACCACGTAAAGAAGGTTTTTATCGACCAGTACAACGTCAAGGGCATAGTAGTCGGGGGACCAGGCCCGACGAAGGAAAATTTCTTGAAAGAGGAATATCTTGATTACCGGTTACAAAAGAGCATTATAGCCACGATCGACTCGTCGTATTCTGGCGGAGAGGGGGTGCGCGAATTAATAGAAAAGGCACAGAAGGACGGCATCCTGCAAGAATACCGGGTGATGGAAGAAAAGCAGCTGGTCAAGAAATTCATGGGTGAAGTGCATTCAGGCAGGGGCCTAGGCATATACGGCATACACGACGTGGTGAAGGCTTTGGAAGGCGGCGTAGCGGACCTTATTATTGTGACGGACGATATTACCTACGTCAGACTGGAATTCAAGTGCAAGGCGTGCAAGAACATACAGGCCAAAATAGTTGACAGGGCGCAGGTCATGGTTGTGAAGCAAGAGTGCCTGACAAAACAGTGTCCATCATGCTACAGCAACGACATAGAAGTTAGCGAAAAAGATATTATTGATTATCTGAACGAGCTTGCCACGATGACAGGAAGTCGACTTGAAGTCATTTCCGGCAAGACAGAAGAAGGGTCGCAGCTTGCCAGCCTTGGCAAGATAGGCGCGATTTTGCGCTACAGGCCTACATAGGCTTGCGCGGGCAGTCGCTGACATGCTACCCTGATCTTCAAATTCGTGGAATTGACTAGTACTAGCTTGGCCGATCTTTACGAAGAGGTGCCAAACTTCCCACCTTGGGCACGGCAGTCTAGTATTCGATCCCATTGAGTAGACTGTATTGATAAATTGGTAAGCTTAATTCGACAAGTATTAAATAAAGGTAGAGAAATACCAGCACTTGAGAGAATGCCTACTGAACTGAAGGTTCATCCATCGTTTTTCAAGGAATTTGCCACCAAGACGTGGGTCTCACCGACAGAGATCGTCAAGGAGCTTGTAGAGAACGCCTTTGACGAGGATGCCACACGAGTTCTTATCACTGTCTTGAGCAATGGGTCTATAATAGTCGAGGACGACGCCGGAATGGATCAAATCGGGATGGAAAAGTTCCTCCTCTTGGGCTCACCGCACAAGAAGGTTGAATCGATTTCTCCAAAGTTGAAAAGAATAAGGACGGGCAGGTACGGCACCGGAAGGCTGTCATTCCTGACGTCGTTTGATAGTATGAAGATAAGGACAAAGCGGAGCAATTTTACCAAGGCGATTGTTATTGACACAGATGTGCTAGAAAAATTGTATACTGGCAACGCCAAGCTTGGCGAATTGAAAGAACCCGCTTTAAAGCGTGACGGTACCGAACTTGTCATGACCGGCGCCAAGATAACAGTCGATATGTTCAGGGTCACGAAGGAAATCCGCAAGCTGGCAGTGTTGAGGCAACCCATGTTTGAGGTGTACGTCAAGACTGCGGACAAGATAAAGGAATGGAATTTTGATAACGCACAAGCAATACGGGCACCTGACATCCAGGGTCACAGGATACCCCTCAGCCTTGACGGCGGTGGGATAATTGGCGAAATCATTATCGCAAGAAGGCCACTGTCAGAAGAAGAACGGGGCATTGCGGTAATGGTGGGGAATCACATCGTCACGCGCAGTAACTTTGGCTTTGACACAAAGCTAAATCGCGTCACCGGCTTTGTTAGGTGCGATGCTCTAACTACAAGGTTTGCCGACAAATCTGCAATCATTGAAGATGACGAATACACAAAGTTCAATCAGCTTATGAAGACATTCGTAATCGATACTGTCATTCCTGGCCTGACTGAATACGAGGATGTGTTGATAACTAGGGAAGAGTCCAAGATTTACCGTGAGATTGACAAGGTGCTTGGACAGGCCATGGTAGAAACGCTAGAGCTTGAGGAAGAAGTACAAGGGTATGAAATAGTGGAGGTAAAGGAGCGCGTAAGTGCACGCAAAGAAGAGGACAAGCATAAGGCACACATGCATGCCGGCCACCGAGCGGAGCACCATGAAGAGATCGAGACACTTCTACCTGCCAGCTCTGGCATGTCAAGGGCAGATTATGCGCGGCAGCACGTAGTCAGCGATTTGGGGATCTATAAGGAAGGAGTCTCTCCTGATGTTCCCGGGGAGGTCGTTGGGACGGTGGACGAGGACCAGGCTGATGGGACGGTCATCAGGACGAGAACTGTGAGGAAACCGATATTGAAAAAGACATTTGCGCTCAAGAGGATCGGCTACAAGGTCATACCATATGAAGACGAGACCGACTCACGCTACAGCTTCACCACTGAAAACATTGTGTTTGTGAACAAAGCCAACCCAACCTATCGCGCGGAGGCCAGCAGAGGCGACGAGTTCCTCATGAGGCATGTAATCAGCATCGTTGCGGAAGCAGTGGCGCAGGAAAAGCATCCTGAAGGCAAAGACGCGCTTGAGCTTCAGAACAGGCTCGTTTCAGAAGCGATAAGGATACACGACACCAATGTCTTAAAGCGGTAGCGAGATCAAAATCCTACTAGCAATCTTCTTGTTTTTCTAATAGAAACGACTAAATCTGACTGGCGTATCGATGTAAGTAATATGGCATTTGAATTCATGCCGGGCGCGACGGTCGTCGGCATATCGTACAATAATGGCGTTATTCTGGCTGCAGAAAAAAGAGTGTCATTTGGCAACTTTGTAGTAAACAAGAACATCAAAAAGACCTTTTCAGTCACAGACCATGTAGGAGCTGCATGCGCGGGTATGGTTGCAGACATGCAGGTCCTTGTAAGGCAGGTTGAGGCTCTGGCGAAGATTCGCAAACTTGAGACCCGGCGCGAAGTTCCTCCAAACTCTATTGCCAAGCTGATGTCTGTTATCATGTTTGAGCGTAGGTATTTCCCGCTGTTGACACAGGTTATTGTGGGAGGCATTAACACAAAGCCTGAAATTTACACGCTTGACCCCCTTGGATCTGTCCTTCCTGATGACTACGCTGCAGTTGGCACCGGCGCAGAGATGGCTCTCGGCATTATGGACGCCGAATTCAAGCCCAACATGTCCGAAGAAAGAGCTAAGGAACTAGCTATCAGAGCTATCAAGTCTGCAATACAGCGCGATGCGGCGAGCGGAGACGGAATTGATGTTTTGGTTGTATCAAAGGCCGGTCACAGAGAAGAAATGATACCGATCCGCAATGCCTAGATTTCTTTGTAAGCTTCCCACATCTTGTCGCTAATGTAGTGCAGGTTCTCGATGACATAGCCTTTCGCCATTAATTTCGCCTGTTCGCTATTCTCCAAGGCGACTCCGACTGCAATGACCTTATCATGTGTTTGGTCCTTTATCATTACAATGTCGCTCTTTTTGAAAGAGCCAAAATTGGTAATGCCGGGACGCATGACCTTGGCGCCATTACACACGAACTTGACGGCTCCCATGTCCACAGTCACGGACGGAAAGCGCTGCAGCACTTCTGGATTGTTCCCAAGGAATGGCACGATGCTGTCCTGTATATGCACCGCAACCATGTCATTGGCTATCAGCAGGCGTCTGTCTTTTTCAACCTCGTATACCTTGATGCTCTTCACCTTTGGAATGGCATCTTGCGGCCAAGCAGAACCGAGCTTGTCCAAGAGCTCACTAGTTTCACTTTTTGACAGCATAAACGTCTTCAGGCTGATCATTGCTGTAGTCCGCATAACCGTATTAATTTGTTCCACAAATGTACGAACCTTTATTAAAATTCTATACAACACACTTCTATGCAATACCAGATTCTGAAGGAGCCTATGGCCATACTTGACATACAGATGGAATCGAGCGAAAAAATAACGGCTGAATCGGGTGCAATGGTCTATATGAAAGGAGATATGGAAATAAAGACCCGGACGCGGGAAGGTGGGTTCTTGAAAAAGATCAAGGTTACCGCTCTTGGCGGTGAGTCGTTCTTTGTCAACGACTATATTGCGCATGGCGACTGCTCCATCGGTCTTACAGGCCCGCCGCTCGGTGACATCGTGCGCTTGGATGTCGGTTCTGGCATTGGTTTTATCGTTCAGTCAGGCTCGTACGTAGCATCCACTGAGGGCGTGCTACTCGACACACAGTGGCAGGGCTTTACAAAAGGGCTGTTTGGAAGCGAGTTTTTCATGCTCAAAGCCACTGGTCAGGGCGATCTTTTTTTGAACGCATACGGCGGTATCATACATAAGCAGCTGGCAGCCGGCGAAAAAATAATGATCGACAACTACCATCTAGTTGCGCTCAGTGATCAGGCGGCCTACCGTGTAACCAAGGTTGGAGGAATGAAAACTACGATCCTTGGAGGCGAAGGGCTTGTCACCGAAATCACGGGACCCGGTTCGCTATACTTCCAGACAAAGAATGTCCGCGAATTCATCGATATGCTTGGAATCACTCAAAGAACAGAAGCAACATCAGGCTCTGGTGTGTCTTTCGGCGGGTTTCGCATTGGTTAGGTGAAATCCAACTAACGGAGAGCATGGTGGAAGATCATTAATGAAACAATCGATAAAGCGACTCCAACATATCTAATCACTGGCGATTTTCATAAAGCAATTATTCAGTTTCCACTCCGTCAAGGATAAAGAAGTACAAACAAGAACTTGAATTAGGCGTACGAAAAGACATTACGAAATACTAAGCAACCGCTTTTCGAGCTAATGCACCTGTGAGTAATCTTTCCATCCCTTAGTTTCAATCCCTGCAACGTTTGGTGTTTTGCCTTGCAGTCCATGTGGCTTGACAAAGTTATACTGTATCCGATTGCCTTCCGCTAATGCAGTTTGATATTTCTTCCAGCCACGTTGAACTTTTGCCCTTTCACGTAATGTGCCATTGAGCCTTCAGTCCTGTTGTTACCAGAGATTTTTTGGCTCATGAATGTAAAACTGAGACTAAGCACTGAAAAGCTGTCATAAGAAATCGAATCAAGTGAAAGTCGTATCTCGTATCTCTATCAAGTCGCGGAGCACAGAGCTCGCAGTCTCCATTCCGCCGGCGCCTCGGCCGATTATGGTCTGCTGACCAGAATGTTCTGATGAAAACGTGACGGCGTTGAGCGTGCTGTTAACGCAGATGGGATCTGTCTTGGCAACTTCAATCGGCGCTACGACGAGTTTTCTGCTGTCACAGGCGGCTATGAGCTTGATTGCGTTGCCGTGCTGCGCCGCTTTTTTCACCTCGGCCAAAGACACCTCGGTGATCCCTGTACGGTTGACATCTCTCATGGTCACCTTCATCCCCATTACCCAGTTTGCCATAATGACGAGCTTTGCCGCAGCATCAAATCCGTCGACATCGAGTGATGGGTTTGATTCTGCATATCCTTTTTTCGAGGCATCTTGCAGCGCGCTTTCATATGTCAACTCTTCTTCCATCTTACTCAGGATGTAGTTCGTCGTTCCGTTCAGTATGCCCCTAAATGAAGCTATCCTGTCACCCTTCAGGCAGCGCTTCGCAAATTCTAGGATGGGAGTTCCTCCGCCGACTGTTCCGCTGAACCGAAACATCACTCCGTTGTAGTTCGCAAGCTCGATCAACGACGGAAAGGCTAGAGCGAGTGGCCCCTTGTTCACGCTGATTACGTGTTTGCCTGTTCTCATCGCCGTAATTATGTGAGAAGTACCCGGTTCACCGTCGGCGAGGTTGGTCGGAGTGCACTCAAGGACTACTTCCGCATCTACGCTTTCGATCACTTGCAGAGGGCTGAATTTGCCGTCACCCTTGCCGTAGGCTCGCACAGTCCCTTTGGCCCTCTTTGCGTCTAGAAGACATTGGAGATCGAGACCAGCCGGCGCTACAGCCGAGCCCCCATTGTCAACGCATGCCACTACGCGCGGTTTGATCCCATGCTTGCTATACAGGTCGGCTGATCGGGAAAGAAGCAGTTCGGCGAAGCTTTGCCCAACCACTCCGAAACCGATAACGATTAGGCGCAATCCTGATACTGCATTTTAACAACAGATGGGGTTAATAAAACTAGCATCATAAGCCATTGAGAATTTAGTAATTAAAGGTTGATTCCTAACAAGACGTGTGTATTCGACGTCTGCACATGCAAGTCATGATGTTACAAAAATAGCAGTCGAAAGCGACAATCCGTTTGTTGTTACCACCTTTATTTCGTTAATAGCTTCAATGATAACGAGAATAGAAATATCTTTGCAGATTTTCCGAACAATTGTAGCAGATATGATCTAGAGTCTTTCTACGATTTTTACAATCACATGCGTAACGATTGGCAAACAATTTTTACCCTCACCTATTATAACAATGAACCTCGAAGGGAATGTAGCTTCATTGCTCGACATAATCGCCACGGTTGTAATTCTCATCGCAGTGGGCCTTGGGGCCGGAACCTTAGGTTCGATGCTTGGGGTAGGAGGAGGCATTGTAATGGTTCCGGCTCTTACGATTCTGGGCTTGCCGCCGGCGCAGGCAGCTAGCACCAGTCTCATCGCAGTCACCTCGACAAGTGTGTCGTCCACGATAGAGTACTCGAGGCAAAAAAGAATAGACTACCGGCTTGGGCTACAGATGGGTGCCTTTGCAATACCAGGCGCGGTTCTCGGTGCGATCCTATCTGACTATTTGTCTGTAGGTTTATTCAAACTGTGCTTTGGCATATTCTTGATACTCGTCGGCATCTACGTACTGTACAAGAACTCGATCCTGAAGGACAGCGCTGTTCAAAAGCGCTCCATGACTTTGCAGGCGGCGGTATTTGCGGGCGCCTTTGGTGCCGGCATAATATCAAGTCTGTTTGGCGTCGGCGGAGGGGTAATATTCGTGCCAGCCATGTTGCTAGTGCTTGGCCTCACTATGCAGCGCGCCATAGCCACGTCGCAATTGACACTCATAATGACATCAATGGCCGGGGTGCTTATGCATGCGTTCTTGCTCCATCCTGATTACTTGCAGGCGGCGGCTCTGTCTGCAGGCGCGTTCGCCGGCGCTCAGATAGGGGCAAGGACATCGCGCTTGGCGAAGGATTTCCTACTCCAGCGATTGTTTGGATTGGCGCTAATAGCGGTAGCCGTCGAGCTCATCATTGACTGGTTTACCTCAAAATGACCAATCTCGACTACTCGGAATAGAACTGCTCATTGGCACAAATAATAGACAAGGCAATTATTTGACTATTCCAATTTCATTACCTCTTTTTCGATTCCGGACGGTTTAGCTTTCCAACTGTTCCACCATGGATATATCCGCCCTTTTTGGCTGCCTTTTGCCCCAAGCCGAAGATGTCTTTTCGGCAGCCACGCGCGTGCTTAATCTAATTTTAATGGATTACAGTTACTTTCTTGTTTCGTCAATGTAGAATATCGCTTCGTTTCTTTTAAGTGCTATGCCGGCTGCCAAGTTCAAGATTGAATTCTGTAGCCTTGCAGTATCCGGCTCGTCTCCTTCAGTGTTACCTGCGAGTACAAGATGGAGTTTGATCCTTGAGCCAAGGACGTCTCCAAGTTCTTGATTCACAGTTGCAGTGTATGGCCGCAATGCCCCTCGGAACACTTCTGCCCTTGCTCTCAAAATGCCTGAGATCTTTTTGCCAACTGGGGCATCCGGCCCAACGATTACGACCGTGCCATTGGAATCCTTGTATTTTGCAGGCTCTTCTACTGCCCCTTGGGGCGCCATCGCATTCACGGCTTCTCTTGTTATCAGCCCCGGAATGTAGATGAAGTTGTCAACAAGCGTGTCCCACTGGTTTCTTGAAAGCGAGCTCAATGCGGAATTGTAGTTGTAGTCGCCTGTGAAATGAATGACAGAATCAATCTTGCCGAACTTCGTCCTTACGGTGTTGAAGATGTTCCTTATGCTCTCTTCGTCAAGCATGTGGATGGCGTGGCTGTGAAAATCTCTGTATTCCTCCATGTCGCTCTGGATGTTGGTAAGAACTATGACCTGCGTGGCACCTGCGCCTTGGAAAAGTTTTGCAACCTGCTTGACTCTCCCAATATCCTTTGTGGCTGACGAGCTAGTAGTCAAGACTACGACCTTGTCTTTCAAGTCGGGCTGCGCTGGTCCGTCGACTGAAGTTCCGACTATTGGTTTGACCGGATAGAATACGCGGTCGTTCGGGATCACTCTGCCGTTTATCAGCTTGCTTATCTTTTCGTCGCAAAGGTTCATGACCATTTCTGCCACATCCTCCTGAGTCAGGAACTCTCCGTCCACTATCATCTTACTGGTATTATTCTGTATCTTTTCGGCAATCTCTTGCATCTTATTAAGAGCGCCTGCAACAGTTCCTGAAAGTTTCTTGACATTTTCTTCAGATTCTTGTCCACGCGCATTGACGATTTCAACTGCAACCTGCCGGCAGCCTTTTGTAATAATGTCGTCCGGCTCGCCCAGCAGCGGAAGAGCCCCCGCGGTCACTTTCTCAACCTCAATCGAGCTAAGTCCGGGATAGCCACCAACACGCAGGAATTCAGCTGCAGCCTTTGGGTAGACTGTCTTGTAGATCCTGTCAGAATGCACCGGTCCGGGGTTCGTAGCAATCGAGCGTATGTCGCGCTCTGCCAGTTCCCACGCAAGTGCCTCCGCAAGGCGGTTCTTGGCTCCCTGTGCCGCCGTGTATGGGGTCCTGAATCTATATGGCCTCTGCTCGTAGCGGTTCTCTTCGGTGAAGAATGTCGCAATCGAGATTATTTTGCCGCCCCTCTCCATTGCGTTCAGGCCGCTCACAGAAGTCCAGAATGTGCCCGTTAGGTGGATCGCTACTGCATCACGAAATTCTTTCACATTTGCGTTTGTAAAAGTCTTGACTGGCCCTGAAACCCCAGCATTGTTGACGATGATGTCTACCCTGTCAAATTGATTCTTCAGGCTTGAAAACATGGTATTGATGCCCGCCTCATCCGCAACATCGATTCCTGAAAAAACCGCAACCTTACCCGAAGACCCAGAGGAAGCGATTATCTGGTTCAATATGCCAGCTGTCTGCTCTAGGGGCTCTTTTCTTCTGCCCATGATAACAATATTGGCACCGTTCTCGGCAAACTTTTTTGCGATTGCCTGGCCAATGCCGGTCCCGCTACCAGTAATAACAACGGTTTTACCGCTAAATTTCAAGCCAGACTTGAGAGACGACTCCTTTTCCACAAAACTGCAGATTATCCAAGACTATTAAAGGTAACTTCATGTCCCGCAGTAGTTGTGAACATCTTTGTGGAAGAAGTTAAGCCGTTTGGCCGAGCGCGCAATCTCGTTTTGACGTGTCATGCAATCGTGTCAGCGACTCCCAGCGTGGTAATTGAACACAAAAGAACTTCATGAATCCACTTGCTTTTCCTTCATCTACGAAGTAAAATTTTTGTGTGCAGCTACCTTCATTATTGTGATGGACTCGGCCTCAGCGTGAATATGTTCTTCCTCATGAATCAGCATGAGAATGATGTGCATGTTCCACGTAACTGGCAAATTTCCAACTTCAATTCTTGTACTTTAATCTTCTTAGGTAGTTGTCGACGCCTGATTTTTCTAGCTTACTGACCTTTTTCAGCACGTCGGATTTCATGTCGCGCGTGTATTTTTCGACTTTCTTGGCTATGTCCGAGTGTTTTGTCGCTAGGATGCGACACGCAAGGATGCCCGCGTTCTTAGCACCGTTTATCGCAACGGCGGCCACTGGTACACCGGGAGGCATCTGTACTATAGACAGGAGGGAGTCAAGACCGTCAAGGCTCCTTGTCTTGATTGGCACGCCAATGACGGGCAGAGGCGTCAGTGATGCTACCATGCCGGGCAAGTGAGCAGCTCCGCCTGCTCCTGCGATAATGACTTCGATCCCGTTTTTCTTGGCACTTGAAGCATAATTGACCATCCTTCTTGTGGTACGATGTGCAGATACAATCGTGATTTCGTTTGGAACACTAAATGAATCTAGAACTTCCTTTGCCTCTCTCATTACGGGCAGGTCAGAATCACTTCCCATTATGATGGCAACAAGAGCTTTTTTCATACCGCTCCACCCATAGGCACAAGCTCGATCGCCTTTCTAGCCTTTGTGGCGCGCGCAAGCGCTTCGTTCACGGTTATGCCCGTGGCGGTAATGTGGCCCAGTTTACGCCTTGGCTTGGCAATTTTTTTGCCATAGATATACAGCTTGACGCCCGGCACTCCGAGCATCTTTTTCAGACCCTTTATTGCGTACGGCCCGTTTGAATTTTCAGAACCAATAATATTGACCATGACAGCAGCCGACAGCAATTCTGGCTTTGATAGTGGCAGGTTGAGTACTGCTCGCAGGTGCTGCTCAAACTGTGAGACAGAGCATGCTTCGTTGGTATAGTGGCCAGAGTTGTGTGGTCTTGGCGCGATCTCGTTTACCAGTACCTCACCCTTCCTTGTTACGAACATTTCAATGCCAAATATCCCTGCACCATGCAGCATTTCCATCATTCTTTTCGCCATCCTTTTTGCTTTTAACTGCACCTTGCGGTCGATTCTGGCTGGCACTATGGTGGTATCAAGGATGTTGTTTTTGTGTATGTTTTCTGCCAGTGGAAACGACTCTATTTGGCCATCTGGGTTGCGCGCCACCATTATCGAGATTTCTTTTGCGAACGGTACAAACTCTTCTAGCATGCATTCCCTGCCTACAAAGTAATTGAAGCCCTCATGCACCTTGTCTTTCGAGGTTATCAAAAAGTTGCCGCGGCCGTCGTACGAGTCTTCGCATGCCTTGAGCATGGCCGGAAAGCCGAATTTTTTGCACAGTTCGAACAGGTGGCCTTCAGATCGTACGAGCGCGAAATCTGGCACGGCAATCCCGTGGCCCTTCAGGAATGATTTTTGCTGATACTTGTTCTGTATTAGGCGCAAGGTTTCCGGCGCCGGCCTCACTGGGTATCTCTTTGCTTCAAGCTCCTTCAACGCCGCAGAATTTGCCAGCTCAATTTCATAGGTAAGAACGTCGCACTTCTTCGCGAGTTGTGCTATTGCTTTGTCGTCCTTAAATTCCGCCACTATCTGCTCGTCTGCTATCCCAGAAGCGGGACAACATTCTGTAGGGTCAAGGATGATAACTTTAAGAGACATCCGCCTTGCCTCATGTGCAATCATTTTGCCCAACTGGCCCCCGCCGATAATGCCCAAGCAGACGGGCCTGTTCATGGCAATGAGGTCGCTGCTAACCATTAACTTGGTATAGCTGATTCGCAGCGGCGTTAAAAGTCTTTCAATCAGTTAGGTTTTTGTTGCAGGTAAAGCAAGGCATTGCGATGAGGCTTCTGCGCAAGGGCAAGGTCAAGGATATTTACGAGCTTGACAACGGCAACATCTTATTTCACTTTTCAGACCGCGTTTCTGCCTTTGACGTTAAGATGGCTACACCCATCACAAGAAAGGGCGAAGTGCTCTGCAGGTTCAGCCAGTTTTGGTTCGACACACTTCAAACTCCACACCATATGATAGAGGTCGTCGAAAAGGACAAGATGAAGGTCAAGCGGCTCAAAATGATACCTTTGGAATTTGTGGTAAGGGGATACTTTTATGGGAGTTTTGTCAACCGCTACCGGGATCGCCTGGACAAGGAGCTTCCTTTAGACTTCAAACCCATCCTAGGGTCAAAACTGCCGCGGCCTATTTTTGACCCGACAACAAAGTCGGAAGAACATGACATACCGATAGACAGGCAGGAGATAATTTCTTCAGGCATCTTGTCCTCTAAAGACTACGAGAGTCTTGAAAAGACATCAATATCTCTGTTTGAGAAAATGGGCAAGATTGTAGAGCGGGCCGGTTTTATTATCGCAGATGTCAAGTTCGAGTTCGGGAGGAATGAACAAGGCAACATTATCCTTGGAGACTCTCTTGGGCCCGATGAGTACAGGCTGTGGCTCAAGGCAGACTATCAACCTGGCAAGATTCAAGAAAGTTACGACAAGCAGCTCTTGCGCGATTGGCTTATCAAGATAGGGTTCAAGGACATTGTTGACAGGCTTGCGAATGATGGCAAGAAGCCCGAATCGCCCGAAGTGCTACCGGAAGTGGCAAACGAGCTTAGCCGGCGATACATGTTAGCCTACGAACGCATTAGTGGCCGCAAGTTATAGCTCAATTTCCGAGCCGCTCTTTACCACTTTTGACGAAAGTGCACGCTCAAAACAGGTGTACAGGTTCGTTTGGGCGTCAGCCAGCATAATTCGGAGCAATTATTAGATTGTTGTCATAAGCATCATAGCGATCGTATTGGTACGCTAATACTATGGCTGCAAGCATTACGTGCCGAGATATGTTATAGCGCCATGACAATAGTTAGAACATTTAACAACTTGGGCAAAACAATCTGATAACTGCCTTTTACTAAGCACGTTCAATCCTGAAGTCATAATGCCTGAAACCTTGTTCCAGAAGGATATCCGGATAAAGAGGATAACTACGCTTGGCTATTCTGCAGCTCGCGCTCTAAACGACCCTGTAAGGATAAAAATCCTTGAAATCTTGAGCCACAAGCAAATGTCTGCCGGCGAAATTGCGAAGGCGCTTGGCGGTTTTGGCTACAAGAAAGCAACTACCACTATTCGACACCACATGGACATTCTGAAGGACGCTGCGCTTATCGAAGCCACCCGGATGGTTGAGGTGCGAGGCGCCGTGATGAAATATTATGCTCCAACTCTCCGCGCATTCAGTTACGATGCGCCGGATCTAGACAAATATACCAAGATGATTAATGACATTGGTACCAAATTGTTCAAGGTTTTGAAAAGCGTGCTTGAAGACAAGAAATTTATCGCGGCATTTGCCGGAAAGGACGCTTGCGGTCAGTGCAAGGGGGACCACTATAGGGAATTTGCAGCACTGGAAATACTGAATGCCGCGCTTGCAAAAGCGATGGAAGGAAAAGAGTACACGGAAATGATTATGGGAAAAGATCAGCCCAAGAAATAGCTAATCGATGGTAATCCTGAATATTCCCTTTGTGTCCTTGTCCTGTAGCATTTTGACAATCTTTCTAGACATATCAGAAGACGCTCTGTCGCAGCCGACTGACATTGTGCGTGGGCAGACAAAGTTTGTCTTGCGTATCACGATGTCCTTGGGGTCTTGCAGGGTAAATCGCTCGTCGCCTTTACCGTTTATAAGAAACGATTCATCGCCCACCATTATCTCTATCGTAACAACAGAGTCGTTTGTTCTCAGTCTCCGTCTTAGCGTTTCGTCCAAGTCAGCACATGCCTTGTTCGCCCGCACACCTATGATGCAATCGCCCCTCAGAGTCAAGTGATCGTCCTTAGTTATCTCTACTGTCTTGCCGTGGAGGGACTGGACATTCGGGTGCCCATAAAATGTCACTTCATCCTGAATCATATGGAAGTCCCATGAGTTGGACGATATTAAAATCAAGCTTGCATTTGCTTTTGGGCACAGCCTTCATAGTTAGGCTTAAATGGAACGTTACAAAAAATGTAGGTTGAATTGTTACCAGCAGCAGCGGGCTATGACAGAGCCATTACCGTATTTTCGCCGGATGGCAGGCTTTACCAGGTGGAATACGCTATTGAAACCGTCAGACGTGGGACATTAGCAATAGGCATTAAGAGCAAAGACGGCGTAATTCTTGCAGTTGAAGAAAAGGCAAGAAAGCTTCAGATATCAAATGTAACTCAAAAGATCTTCCAAGTTGACGATCACATTGGCGTTGCGGCAGCAGGCTATATTCCTGATGCGCGTACTCAAGTCGACCACGCTCGCTTCTTTGCCCAGAGCAACCGGCTAATTTATGACGAACCAGTAGACGTTGAAGGCGTTGCCAAGAATATTGCGGATATGGCGCAGCAGTTCACGCAGTACGCTGGCGTAAGGCCGTTCGGTGTTGCGCTCATATTAGCAGGCGTTGACAAGAACGGCTCTGAACTGTTCCTGACAGACCCGAGCGGCACCTACATCGGATACGATGCAGTGGCTATTGGCGCCGGCAGCGACCAAGTAACGGAATTTCTGGAAAAGAGCTACAAGGTCGATATGGGACTTGATGAAGGTGCTGCACTTGCAGTTGAATCTATCTACTTGGTAAGCGAGGAAAAGACAGGAACAAGGCACTTGAAGATGGCGATAATCGACAATAAGACAAAGACCATGCGGAAGATAGAGGACGAAGAGATAGATAGATACGCTTCGATGGCCAGAGACAAGACCTCGAAGCGGGGCGCCTGATAAAATTATAAGAAATAGCTGCCAAGCTAAATTGCACAATGGCAGCAAAAATAGGCTCCAAAGCCCCGAACCTTCAAGTTTCCAAATGGGTTCATGGAAGACCCACTAATATTGACAAGGAAAAGGGCAATGCGGTCTTGGTCGAAGTTTTTCAAGTCAATTGCCCAGGCTGCTTCCTGAATGGGATCCCGGAGGCAATAGACATATACAAGAAGTACAAAGAAAAAGGGCTAACCGTCCTAGGATTGGCGACCGCCTTTGAGGATTTTGACAAGAATACGCTTGAAAATCTGCAAAAACTGGTCACAACTGGTGAGGTCGTCGGCGAGACATACCGCGCACTGGCGCAATATGGTCAATTAAAAGACGACAACAAGCTGCTCTACAAGATACCCTTTCCTGTAGGCATGGATTTGCTGAAGAAAGAATCAGGCCAGATGACAGACAGCAAGATAATGGACTTCATCGAGGCCAATATCCCTGATTTTAGATCATACAATGCAAAGGACTTGAAGGTGCTTGTTGAGCGAGTGAAAGAGCACCTTAGATCAAAGGAATATTCGGCCAAAACCTTTGAAGAGTATGCCCTGCGCGGGACTCCATCAAGCATCCTCGTCGACAGGAAAGGCGTCTTGCGTTCCACATTCTTTGGATCAAATGGCTTTTTAGAAGGTCCAGTCGAAGAGCTGCTGAAAGAATAATGCTGGATCTCTGGATCGCAATACCTGACTCGTCGCTTTCAGACGAACAGACAAGGCGCGACAAGAGCATAAAGATTGCACAGTTTGCGCGCGCCTGCTCTATATTCAGAGTAAAGAGGATATACATTTACCAAGACCCATTATCCCAGTTTGAAAGGGACGACTCTGATTTGCTCAAGACGATCTTGCGTTACCTTGACACTCCCCAGTACCTACGCAAGATAATATATCCCAGGATGCACCAGCTAGAATACGCAGGCATACTGCATCCTATTAAGGCGCCGCACCATCGACCGCCAGAAGACATTATGCGCGTCAAGGCTGGAGATGTCCGCACAGGAATTATCGTCAAGGTCAAGGGACAGCTGTTTGTTGAAGTTGGGCTTGGGTCATTGGTGCCTTTTGGCGGTCAGCGGTTTGAAGGCAAAAAGGTGAACGTCAAGTTTATCTCGTCATACCCGAACCTGAAGGCGATTGAGGCTACGGAAGAAGACATCTCTGAATACTGGGGCTACGAGGTCAAAGAAATCCCGTCGCTTGGAAAATTACTTGCAAGCGCAGAAAATACTGAAGTCGTCATCACATCAAGGAAGGGCAGCTACTTCAAGAATGTAGAAGCCAAGCTGGCCGAACGCGCCAAAAATGTGCGGAATATTCTTGTTGTATTTGGAGCGCCAAAGCACGGCGTGCCAGATATTCTTGCAAAGGAAGGCATTAGCACCAAGCCATACGAGTTTGTCGTCAACATGTTTCCTAACCAAGGCACCGAAACAGTCCGGTTGGAAGAAGCTGTGCTTGGAACCTTGGCGTTGCTCAATAATTTTCTGCCTGCAAGCAATCGCTCTGCTCACTTCAAATAACTTATTAAAGGGACTGGCAGAGTCATGCAGAGTATCTATGGGTCATCGCAAGTATAGTGCTCCAAGAAGAGGAAGTGTTGCCTTCCGACCTAGGGCTAGAGCTAGGAGCCTTGAGGCAAGAATTAGAACTTGGCCTCAGCTCGCAGCAGAAAAGAGCTCTCTTTCAGGTTTTGCAGGTTTCAAAGCCGGCAGTATTCACGTATTGACAATTGATGACAGGGAAAAGACTCCGAACTTCGGCAAGCAGCTGCTCAACCCTGCAACCGTAATCGTGACACCTCCTGTTAGGGTTATTGGTATCCGCGGTTACAAGAAAGATCTTTATGGTCAACACGCGATTTTTGATGTCTATGCCAAGGACCTGCCAAAAGAGCTGCCGCGCAAATTTGACGCCAAGGCCAGCGATGAAGCCTTTGCAAAGGCAGAAGGCATACTTGGCAGCACAAGCGCCGTCATTGCAATAGTTGCAGTTTCTCCAAATTCTGTCGGCCTTTCTCAAAAGACCCCGTTTGTTTTTGAAATGGCAGTTTCAGGTAAGGACACAAAATCGCAATACGACTATGTCAAAGGGGCCCTTGGCAGGGAAGTCACTGCAAGCGACATTTTTCAGGTTGGGCAGAACATTGATGTTTTTGGCATAACCCGCGGCAAGGGCATTGAAGGCCCGGTCACAAGGTTTGGAATAAAGAGAAAGCAGCACAAATCGAGAAAAAGCGTCCGCGCAGTAGGGACGCTTGGCCCTATCTCGCCAGCAGTAGTCATGTACACTGTTGCCAGACAAGGCCAAAGGGGATTCCACCAGAGGACTGAATACAACAAGCGCATACTCGTCATGTCGAACACCGAAAAAGACGGCCAGAATTCGATAAACCCCTCAGGCGGTTTCAAGCATTTTGGGCTCGTCAAGGGTGACTATATGATAGTCAGAGGCTCGGTTCCAGGCGTTCCAAAGCGCCTGATCAAGATGAGGCGCCCCATACGCAACATCTCCAAGAAGGTGCTCGAGCCAAAGGTTCTGGAGGTTGTCGCTGAATAATGAAGACCAAAGTCGTTGCCGTGAATGGCAAGGACACAGGCGAAATCGAGTTGCCAGTCGTATTTGACACGCCTTACAGGCCAGAAGTGATCCATAAAGTGTACGTGAACCTGCTGTCACACTCATACCAGAGGCAAGGACGTTATCCTGCTGCCGGCGAAATGGTGAGTGCAGAGTCACGCAATACCGGCCTTGGCATTGCAAGACTTGCAAGGGCTCGAGGCGAAGGTTTCCCGAGGGCAGGCCAGGCGGCAAGTGTGGCCGGCGTCAGGCACGGCAGGGTTGCCCACCCACCAGAATCATGGAAGGTAATCTACAAGAAAATCAATCACAAGGAAAGGCTGCTGGGGCTTTGCTCTGCAATAGCAGCAACTGCCAGAAAGGAATTGGTAGAACGTCGAGGCCATAAGATAGGCGACAAAGTAAAACTGCCGATAATCGTTTCAAACGGCATTGAATCACTTACTAAGACCAAAGATCTGAAAAAGGCACTGCTGGACCTTGGCCTTGGAGATGACATTGCACGCGCAAGCTTAGCGCGAAAAGTGCAGTCCGGCACCGCAAGGCGCAGGGGCAGGCCTGTAAGATCGGGCACCAGTGCGCTCATCGTGGTCGGCAACGACTCAAAACTGCTCGCGCTTTCACAATCTATCCCCGGAATTGACGTGAAGCGCGCCAAGGATGTAAGCGTCGTTGACTTGGCGCCAGGCTCGAAGCCGATAAGACTGACGATATTTTCACAGAACGCGATTGACCAGTTGAAGAGCTTGCAGGCGCCGATGCACAAAGTAATGGAGCTGATCAGCAAATGAGCAAGGAAACAACACCAAAGACAGCTACAACTGCTGAGTCCAAGAAGGAAACGGCAAAGAAAGATGATAAGACAACGGCCGCGCCAACAAGCGGCATGACTGCTGAAGAAGCAACGGCATTGATAGTCGCGCCCTATGTCACTGAAAAGACATTCAACCAGATAGAAAAGGAGAACAAGCTGGCATTCATCGTGGCAGAAAAAGCAAACAAGAAGGAGATAATGGAAGCCATCCAGATCCTCTACGAGGCTGAGGCAATAGAGGTTAACACTACTAGAACAATCCGAGGCAAAAAGGCGTTCGTAAGGTTCAAGGGAGCTGAAGGTGCAAGGGAGCTAGCAACAAAGTTGGGACTGGTGTAATAGTATGATTTTCTCGTTAGATTTAAAAGTGGTCTGCCGAACAAGGAGTGAATGATCTAGTTGGTACGTGAATTCAAGTTCAAAGGTTACACTCTTGAGCAGCTACAGTCGCTTTCAATAGAGAACCTGCTGCCACTTCTCAATTCAAGGCAGCGCAGATCCCTTGATAAGCGCGTCAGCACTTATATGAATGACTACAAGAGGAAGCTGCGCGAAAAAATCAAGCTCGCTAGAGAGGGCAAGCTAAAGGGCAACTTGAGGACGCATGCCCGCGACATGATAATTCTTCCAGATATGGTCGGTCTTACTATTCACGTTCATAACGGCAAAGAGTTTGCACAGGTTAACATAAAGCCAGAAATGATTGGACACTACCTTGGCGAATACGCGATAACTAACAAGCGCGTGCAGCACGGCGCGCCTGGTGTGGGCGCCTCTAGGTCAAGCCTTTACGTCCCATTGAAGTGATTGATATGCCGCACTTTGGTTACGCTTTTCAAAATTATGACAAAACAAAGCACGTGCGCTCTTCAATAAGGGAGAAGGACATCTCGCACAAACACTCTCGCGAAATCGCCGTCGCCATCAAAGGCATGTCAATTGAAAAGGCTCGCGAGTTTCTAGAAAATGTCATTGCCCGCAAGGAAGCTGTTCCATACAGGCGCTATAACATGGAAGTGGCGCACAGGTCCAACATCCGTGATGGCTTTTTTGCCGGCAGGTTCCCAGAAAAGGCGGCCGGCGAATTCTTGAAACTTTTGGACAACCTTGAATCAAACGCAGAATACAAGGGCATGGACCTTGACCGCTTGCGCATCGTGAGCGCCGCGGTTCACAAGGGCACAAAACTCGAGCGGTTCCAGCCACGCGCAATGGGTAGATCCAGTCCAAAATATGATACTCTGGTTCATGTTGAACTTGTCGCACGGGAGGCAAGAGACAAAGAATAATGAGCGCAATCAAAAACGTGATCAAGAACAACTTCCGCAACATGGAGCTCAACGAGTTTCTTGCCGCAGCTCTCAAGGATGCCGGCTATGGAGGAGTTGAAGTGCAGAAAACGCCTGTTGGCGCAAGGATAACCGTCTACGTCACAAGGCCGGGCCTTGTCATAGGCAGGAAGGGAACAGGAATCAAGGACCTTATGTTAAAGATAGAGCAAAAATTCGGTCTTCAAAACCCGCAGATTTCAGTACTTGAAGTTGCAAACCCTGAACTGAACCCGCACATCATGTGCAACAGGATTGCGCAGCTTATCGAGCGAGGAACCGCGTTCAGACGCGCAGCCATGTGGTCGCTCAACACGATAATGAACGCCGGGGCACTGGGTGTTGAAGTTGTGATTTCAGGCAAGCTTCGAACGGAGCGCGCTCACTTTGAAAAACACACCGTAGGTGTCGTGCCGAAGAGCGGCGACATTGCCGACCAAATGGTGACTACTGGCGTGTCTCACGTTTTGACAAAGATGGGTCTCATGGGTATCCAGCTGAGGATTGCATCCAGGGCTGCATTGCCGCAGGAATTTGAATTAAAAGATGGATCTGCCAGTGCGCAGGCCACGACTGAATCACCGCCAGCTGCTAAAGGCGAAGGATCTGGCAGTGCGGCCGAAATAGTAGCGGAACAACCCGAAGGAGGCAAACAAGATGGCCAGGCTTAGGCTCAAGACTCTGCGCGAAATGAACGATCAGGATTTGGCCGACAAGTTGGCGGAGCTGAAGACAGACCTAGCCAAGTTGAAGCTGGAAAAGTCAAAAGGGACGCTTAAGAAGCAGACTGGCAACATTAGATGGATTCGGCGCGACATTGCACGTATGATAACTCTTCTTAACGAAAGGAAGGCCAAGAAATGACGAGTCCGGAAAACATGCTCGTACACGAGATCATTGGCCTTTGGGCAAAGATAGTCGAGTCGACAGATCCAACTCTTAAGGAGGTTAGTGGGTCAATAGTGTCTGAAACTAAAAATATGATATCAATAAGGACAGATTCTTCAGTAAAACAAATAGCCAAACAAATAGCCAAGAAGATCGAGATCAAAACACACATAGGCGGTTGTTTTATAAGTGGTTCATCGTTGATAGGAAGACCAGAGGATCGTATATCGCGATTACATAGTTAGTGATGATTTATGGTTAAAAATATTGGCGTTTCTGTCATCTCACCGAGCAAAACATGCGAGGACGAGCTCTGTCCGTTCCACGGCACGCTATCCGTAAGAGGCAAGTTGCTGACCGGCATCGTATCAAGCGCCAAGGCGCCTAAGATGGTAGTCGTGTCGAGAGAATACCCGCGTCCTACGCCAAAGTTCAAGAGGTTCCAGAGGAGCAGGTCGAAGGTGCACGCCTACCTTCCAGCCTGCGTCGATGTTAAGGAAGGCAATGAGGTCAGGATAGCTGAATGCAGGCCGCTTTCAAAGACAGTTTCATTCGTAGTAATTGAGGTGAGCAAAAAGGATGGCGGCGGGAACTAAGTCAAGGGCAGTTTCGGCAAAGGGCGTCGAAGAGTTCCGCCCGTATATTACAAGGGTCCTTCCAGTTACTGCAGAGCTTGTATGTGCCGACAACACCGGGGCCAAGGTCTTGCGCATTGCGATGGTGAATAGATACAAGGGTAGGCACTCTCGGCAGCCATCAGCGGCAGTTGGAGATTTTGTTACGGTCACGGTCAAGAAAGGGCCAGCAGAGCTACGCAAGCAGGTTTTCGGCGCGGTAATTGTCAGGCAGAAATATCCAATAAGGAGACTCAACGGTGTGCGCGTTTCCTTTGAGGACAACGCTGCAGTCCTCGTGACTCCTGAAGGCGAGATCAAGGGCACAGATATTAAGGGGCCGGTCGCGGCAGAAGCGGCCGAAAAATGGCCAAGGATAGCCAACCTGGCGGGAATGATAGTATAGGTGACGATTATGGCGGAGATAAATCCAAAACTTATCCACATTTCAAAGCATCAACGCGACAAGATGCTTAGTGCGTCGCTCGCGGACGAGCTGCGCGATCAATACAGAAAGAAAACCTTGCGCGTGGTAAAGGGCGATTCAATCATGGTAGTGCGCGGCGAATACAAAGGGCGCGGAGGCAAAGTTGAAGATGTGGACACAGAACGCAGCACGCTTCATATCGAAGGAATGCAAAGGGAAAAGATCCGTGGTGGGCAAGTAAAAGTTCCGATTCATGCTTCAAACGTCAAGATAACTGGCCTTAATCTTGAGGACAAGTACAGGTCAAGCACGCTGCAAGGCGGCAAGTCAGATTCAACTGAAAAGAAGGAAGAGGAAGAGAAAAAAGGAACAACTATCAAGAAAGCAGCGAGAGAAGAAAAAAAGAAAGAGGAGGCTAACGAATAATGGGCAAGAAAGGCGGCGACACTAGAGTGAAGAGACAAATGGCTCCGACATTCTGGGCCATCAGAAGAAAGGAGAGCCAGTTTGTCTTGAGAGTCAAGCCTGGGCCCCATCCAAAACACAGAGCGTATCCGCTCGGAATGGTTCTCCGAGACGTGCTCAAGGTGGCAAGCACCATGCACGAAGCGGAAAGAATTTTGAACGAAGGCAAGGTCAAAGTCGACGGCAAAGTAAGGCACGACTCAAATCTTGCGGTAGGGCTTATGGACGTAGTAGAGCTTGCAACGGGTCAAGCGTACCGCATGGTCCCAAAGAACTCGGTGCTCTTGGATTCGGTCGCAATTGAAGACTCTGAAAAGGGTGTGAAACTGGTCAGGGTCACAAGCAAGACTAGCGTCAAGGGTAAAAAGATCCAGTACGGATTCCACGATGGCAAGACTTTGATAAGCGACCAGAAGCTAAAGGTTGGCGACACATGCGTCATCGACCTGCCAAAGGTGCAGGTAAGGGCCCACGTTGCTTTTGAAAAGGCCTCTACCGCGCTCATTATCACGGGCGAAAATGCAGGCACGATAGGCAAGATCGAGGACATTCAAGACGGCATATTCTCGCTTCCAAAAAGGACGCTTGTTTCATTTGATGGCAAGTCGGTAGAACTTCCAGTTGAAATGGTCATGGTTGTCGGAAAGGACAAGCCCGTGATAAAGGTGAATTAGATTGGGCCAGCAACAAATATCTGAAATGAAAAAAATAAACGTCGATAAAGTAGTGATAAACATTGGAGTCGGCAAGTCCGGTGAGCCGATTGAAAAGGCAAAGAAGGCGCTGCTCGAGCTGACAGGCCAGCAGCCGGCAGTCCGTGGCGCCAAGAAGACTGTCAGGGATTTTGGCATTCACAAGGGCGAGCCAATAGGCGCAGTCGTGACGCTAAGACGTGACCTTGCAATCGAATTCTTAAAGCGCGTTGTTGCAGCTAAAAAGAACGTGCTCAAGGCCTCCTCGTTTGACAATTACGGCAACATTTCAGTTGGAATACACGAACACATTGACATCCCGGGGACAAAGTACAATCCCGAAATTGGGATCTTTGGCATGGATGTTAACATCGTGCTCAGCAGACCGGGATACAGGATTGCAAGGAAGAGCAGGAGGAGCGCAAAAATTGGCAAAGCCCACAGGATAAACAAGGATCACGCTATTGAATTCTTTAAGCAGGAGTATGGAGTTGGGGTGGAATAAATGCCAAAGCCAAGAGAATACGAAGTGACTGGAAGAAAGAAACTTGCTCATGGCAGAGGTACCAGATGGTGCAAACGATGCGGTTCATATAACGGTCTCATCCGAAGCTATAACTTGATGCTTTGCAGGCAGTGCTTCAGAGAAGTCGCAAACAGCATAGGATTTACGAAATACGAGTAGGTGAATGGGGTGCCAGCGCTAAACGTTCTTTCAAACCTCTTTACAACTATTTTCAACAATGAGTCAAGAAGAAAGAGGGAATGTGTCATAGTTCCTGCAAGCAAGTTCGGAAGCGAAGTGCTGCACGTAATGCAAAAGCATCGCTACATAGGTGAATTCGAGCAGGTGGACGATGGCAGGGCAGGCAAGTTCCGAGTTCAGCTACTGGCAAAAATAAACAAATGTGGCATTATCACTCCACGCTTTTCAGTCAAAAGGGACGCTTACTTTGGATGGGAGCGGCAGTTCCTACCGGCATACAGCATGGGCATACTACTCGTATCAACCAGCAAGGGGATAATGTCCCATCACGAAGCGGTATCGGAAGGACTAGGAGGAGTTTTAGTTGGCTACGTCTACTAATCAAGCAATAATGTCAGAAGTGGAAGCGCCGGCCAGTGTCAAGGTTGCAAAGGAAGGCAATACCCTTTCCGTAAAGGGTAAGCTTGGTACGGTAAAGAAGGACTTCACCAAACTTCCCGCGAATATAGCGGTTGAAGGCAACAAGATAACGATCAAACCCTACGGTACGCGCAAGCGCGACCTTGCAGTGACGCACACGGCGCGTAGTATAATCGAAAGCATGGTAAAGGGCGTCGAAAAGGGCTATACCTACAAGCTTAAGATCATATTCGCGCACTTTCCGATCTCTGTCAAGGTAAAGGGCAAGGAACTCAGCGTGGAGAACTTTTTTGGCGAAAGGTCGCCGAGGGTCTCTAGGATAATTGGCGATGCCACTAAGGTGAACGTTGTGGGAGAAGACGTCGTTGTCCAGGGTCCAAGCCTTGAGGATGTTTCGCAGACCGCAGCCAATATTGAATTGTCGACTAGAATAAAGGACAAGGACCAACGCGTGTTTCTGGATGGTCTGTATATCTACTCTCGCGAAGAGGGAATTCAGTGAGCCCAAAGATTTATTTTGTGCTCGGATTTGCTGTAGTAATGCGCCGCTGTAGCTCAGCATGGTAGAGCAAATTCGTAGCGCAACATTGTGCTTTGAAGCTCAACTGGCTGTTAACCAGTGGGTCACCAGTTCGAGTCTGGTCAGCGGCGCTAAAATATTTTTGGAAAGAAATTGCGATATGTTTTATAGTAAAATAGCATATTGGTGACCAGCCGCCTTGACCAAAGACATCGAGACGCCCCCTGACGACAACAAGAAGCTGCCAGTCGAAGACCAGCTGAAAGGAAAAACTTTGCAGGTGTACATGTACATGATAAAGAAGAAAGAACCTGTTGGTGTCAGAGAAGTGCAGCGGGATCTTGGATTTTCAAGCCCAAGCGTTGGAAACTACCACATCGAAAAGCTGATAGGGCTGGCGCTTGTGAGCCAAGACGAATACGGCCGCTATTACGTGGTGCAAAAAGTAAACGTGGGCGTGCTCCAGGCTTTTGTCAACATAGGTGGTCTGACAGTGCCGCGCATGTCATTTTTCGCGGCATTTTTCACCACGATGCTCATAGTGTACTTTGCACTGAACCTTGAAAACCTTAACATTTACGCGGTAGGGTTTGCGGTAGCTGGAACCGTAGCTTTCTGGTTCGAAACAATTCGGGTATGGATCAAGAAACCTGTCACATGATATTTCACAACTCGAGTTCTGCAATATCAAATAATAATGATGTCGAGTGCTATCGCGTCGGCAAGCAGATCTAGATGGTGGCTGGCGACCACATACCCATTCTTGATGTCGCTTGACGCAAGCCACCGGTTAGATGAGCTGAATAGTCGCTCCTTCTTTATCCTCTTTTCAATTTCTTCCACGTCAAGCTCCTTTTCTTCAACCTCTTCTGTTTCAGTATACTTTATGGTCAGGAGCACCTTCTTGACAAGCATTCTCCGTCCAAAGCGCTGCGAAAAATCGCGTGCGTTTTCATCGATTTCAACCAATTTTATCTTAATCTGTAGCTTGTTGAGCGCGTCCCGACTTGTAAGGAGCCTCTCGTCAATGAACCTGTCGTAGCTCATACATGCTTACTCTCACTACGAAGTATATTAACGTCAAGCCTTGGCCGGCGTAAAAAAATAAAATGCAGTACCGTCAGTCCCGATTCCACATTTTCCCATTTTTACCTTCATCCCTTCTTTTAGATGCGTAGTGCTAAACGACCCAACAAGCTTGATGCCTGACATCTCAACCACGCCAAAAACTCCTTCTTTACCTTTGATATGCGAGCTTGTAAACTCTAGCAGAACTCCAGTCATGTCTATTTTCTTCATTGATGTCTTTGATAGGCAGTGTTGACATCGATAAGATGGCGGCCACGCGCTCCTGCCGCACGACCTGCACGTTGGCATCCTGAATTCACCTTTCTTCAAGTGCTCGATGAATTTCTGCAAACGGTCAAGTCCCCATAATGATTACAGTAGCTGAAGAGCCTGCCGCCGCAAGGTTGTGGATCATGCCCGTCTTGCACCCCTTTACTTGTCTTTTTTCAGCTTTTCCTGCAAGCTGGGACGCGACTTCAGCCACCTGCGCTACACCAGTCGTCCCGACGGGATGTCCGCAGCCAATTATTCCGCCTCTTGGGTTTATCGCTATTTCCTGTTGGTCTACAAATCTTCCGCCTTCGCCCTTTTTTGCAAAACCGAGATCTTCATACGCCAGTATTTCAAGGATTGTGAATGCGTCATGTAGTTCCGCAACGTCGATTTGTGCTGGATTTGTTCCAGACATCTCAAATGCATCCTGTGCCGCCCGCTTTGCTGCCTCAATTGTTGTGAGGTCACGCGAAACGTTGGCAAAGCTGGCGGAGCATGTCTGCTGTCCTATACCCTTTATCCAGACAGCGTTTTCGATCTTCTTTGCCTTTTCTTCCGAAACCAGAAGCACTGCCGATGCGCCGTCACACGGAGCAGAACAGTCAAGTAGTTTGATTGGATCTGCAATCTTTTTTGAATTCATCACTTCATTCAGGGTCACTTCCTTCTTGAAAAGCGCCTGAGGGTTTTTAGCCGCATTTTTGTGGTTCTTGACAGAGACTCTGGCCATTTGCTCTTCCGTAGTTCCATACTTTCTCATGTGAGCCTTTGCAAATATTGCGGCCCAGTGAACAGGAAATATGAACGATCCGCGTGTAATGTCCCACAGCAGCTTGTTGCCTGGGCTGTCTGCCTTTTCTGTGCCAATTACAAGCGCACTGTCGCATAGCCCCGACGCAATCATTGCAAATGCAGAAGCGACCGCATTTGTGCCAGAGTTGCACAGGTTATCGATGCGGTGAGAAATTCTTGGGTGCATGCCGAGCATTTCAGATATTATTGTTGAGCTGTATTGGTCAGTTGCGCAGCTTGACAACAGAACTGCGTCGATTTCCTTTTCAAAAACGCCGTTCTTCAGGATTTCTGTACACGGCTCGCATGCTAGCTCTAGCAACGACATTCGAGAATCCTTGGCAAACTTTGAGGTTGCCCATGCAGAGATAGCTACCCTGCGCACTTCAAAAGGTTGACAACATCTCCCTAAATGAACTTTCTGAGTCGCCAACAGGGTTCATCTGGATTATGGGAAGCGTAATTCCTGCAGACACGCACCTCACAAGTGCTTTCCTGCATTCATCTCCGTCGCCGCAGATTACAAGAGAGTCGAGCATCCTGTCCGAAACAAACTTTGCGGCAACATCCGCACCGCCCTTGCCGTATTCCACGGTAATGCTTTCAACTTCATTCCTGAACCCATTTTCAGACAGGAACTTGCTATAGTATTTTCCGACTGCAACATAGAATGCAAGCGTTTTTGCCGCGCGCTCGCGGGCTTTTTCCGGCTCTTTGTTTGACAGCGCGCAGATAAATGATGATGCAACTTCGAAACTCCTATCTTTTGTACTTCGCTTAAGGTCTGCAACTGTCTTTTTTAGCTCGTCAAGCGGCCGCAAATACAACAGGACGCCGTCTGCTATTTCGGACGCAAGCGACACCATTTTCTTGTTGACGGCTCCCATGAAAATCGGAATGTGCTTTCTCAGCGGCTGGTGCAGGATCCTGAAATTGTTTGCCCTAAAAAATTTGCCGTTGTAATTCACTTTTTCGCCGCTTGCCATCAGCTTCAAGCATTCCACGTATTCTCTCATCCGGCTAGCTGGCCTTTCAAATTTCAGTCCGTGCCAATTCTCTACTATGGCTGCGGTGCTCGGACCGAGACCGATGATTGTCCTGTTATTTGAGAGCATGTCAAGTGTAGTTGCTGCCATTGCCACGGTTGCCGGAGTCCTTGAGTAAATGCTAATAATCGAAGTGCCAAGCCTGACCCTTTTTGTAATCTGCGACATTGCGCCAAGGGTAGCAAAAGACTCGCGCCCCCAAGATTCGGGAACCCAAATAGAATCGACGTTCTGGTGCGAGTCAGCCATCTTGGCGCATGCAATAACTTCGTGCGTCGACAGCAGCGGGCCGAGGCTGTAGCCTATTCTTGTCGCGGTCATGACATCTTTACAGCCTGCATCTCTTTGGCCGCTTCTTCAATGTCCTTATGCGAGTCAATTGAGCGCCAGAAAACATTCTGGTACTTCACTGCCTTCAGCTTTCCTTCCTGTGCTAGCGTAGGCAGGGCAGTCACTTCTATGTTGCCGTTCTTGGGCAGGTACCTGAACACCTCTTGCGTAAAGTGGTACACGCCGGCGTTGATCCACTTGTCTTGGATTTCAGGCTTTTCAACAAACCCGAGCACTTTGGAATTTCTGTCCAGCTCAACTACGCCAAAAGGGCTGCGAAGTGGCAGAAGCGCGATGGTGTGCAAACTGGCAACATGCAATCTATTTGGGTCAAGCTCCGTGAGAACGTCGCCGTTTACCATGAAAAATGATTCCTCATCCGCAAGAAGTTCTTTGGCATTTTTGAGCGCGCCGCCGGTGCCAAGGGGTTCTTCTTCAATCGAATATTCTATCTTGGCTCCAAATTTGCTCCCATTACCAATGTGATCGAATATCTGCTGCTTCATATAGCCGACACACATGACAAAATCCTTGACGCCGAATTTACTGAGCCACCTTACCTGCCACTCGACGATTGGAACATTGAGGACCTCTATCATGGGCTTGGGCCTCTGGTCAGTCAGCGGCTTTAGTCGCTTGCCAAAGCCACCCGCAAGAACGACTGCTTTCATGATAACCAAAAGCTGCCCAGTTCGTATAAAACGTTGTCATACAGTTGTTTTTTCGATGTTGGCTAGGAGCCAGTGTATATCCTGATAGCATTCCTTGCACATGTCCTTGCCCTTGGTGTGGTCGCATTGTTCGACTTTGTCAGTTTCAACGTCGCACCGACTGCATTTCATTTTTGAGCCGGCTCTTTGCCTTTTGAGGTAACTGTTTTTCTGTCGATTGCCACTTTCCACGCGCCTAGACCTATCAAGACGGCGCCCATTGCCATAGTCGAGCTTATTGTGCGCACTGCGCCTGACGACTCTTCAGATGCAAGCGCGCCTTGTGTAATGAGGGCAAGCATCCCTGCGATGATCAGCCCACCGTTCACTAACAAGAGCGCTGAAACTGTTGGCGCGTCTTCTTTGCGCGCGATTACAAACCCGATTATCGACATCAGCACTGCACCTCCCCCAAGTGCGCCACCCCTCACAGCTTCGTCGAGCGGCAAAAACCCTTTCCTTTCTGGAGACGCTGTCGCAATCGCGGCGTCTACGCCATAGACTATCAAAAGTATCAACGACGTGATAAGAAGGCCTGTTGCCATTCGCTTGGCCATATGAGTAATAGTTCATAATCAGATTTAATAAACGTACGCTGCTTGCGGTACCAGTGTCTTCAGATATCATAGACTTGCTGTACTCTGTCATAAATGAGATTGGCAGGGAAAAGATCCGGATGGATATCGCTTCTGATATCGATGTTTGCGAAAAATATTGTTTGGAAATTATGGACAAATGTGAGAGCAGAATAGGCACAGAAGCTAACGACGAAACGCTTGCAACATTATGCGAAGTGTTACTTCATTTTATGCTTACAGCATCTCTTTTGCCGTCTGAAAGAAAAGTCAGCATGCTTGGCGCGAATCTTGACGTTGTCATTCCGTCCACTAGGATATTGGCCAAGAGCCCCAACAAGTCGCTTGTAATCCAGGTAATAACGGGAAATGACCTCGCCGCAAAGATAAAACAGGTGGAATCTGTGCAAACGCACCGCGAAAATATATGGCTTGTATCGACAAAGCGGTTGCAGACTAGATACAGAAACTACCACCTTGGATCTGGGAGCTTTAGATATTCGCGCATCATTTCTGACATCAGCGCTTTCCTGTCAGAAAAGGGGAACCGCGGCCTGAAACTGCTACACTGAAGGTAAACTGTCCAGACCCACTACTTTTTCAATTATTTTTCCAATGACAGCGTGATTTGTACCTCTCGAGAACGACAAGGTTCCAAGAACCTGAATGCCAGTAAGCCTTTCTATCATTTCTGGCGCTTTTTGCTCTGCAATGCTTGGTGCTTTTGGCATTTTATTAACAATTATGCCTCTGATGTCAATGCCATATTCCTTGCAGGCCATTACAGTAAGCAGGGTGTGGTTGAGCGTTCCTATCACCGGCGTAGTGACGATTATGGCCGGCAGACCCACTTTCTTTGTAAAATCTGCGACAGTCTCGTTTTGTGTCAGCGGCACCATTATCCCGCCAATGCCTTCAACTATCATGACATCATGCTTTTTTGCAAGGTTCTGCAGCGCTTGTAATGCCTTTTCGATGCTGGCTTGGGGCTCACGTTTCACCTGCGAGGCAAGTAGAGGAGAGGCCGCCACCGAGTAAAAGAAAGGGTTCAACTCGCTGTCAGGATCGTCCACACCCGCGGCCTTTGCAAGGATCGCAGTATCCTGCGACTTGAATTTTTTTGAAAATGCTCTGTTTGCTGTGGCAAACGGCTTCATAATACCGACATTGACTTTTCGCCTTTTCAGAGCCCATGCAAGCCCGGCGGCTACAGCAGTCTTGCCAACTCCCGTTCCAGTGCCTGTTATGAATGCACCGCGCATGGAAATATTATTAGAGCCATGGCTGGCACTTGCATTTAACTGATGAGCCTGAGAAACATCGACAAAGATTTCGTCTGGCATCCCTATACCCAGATGAGCGACTGGCGAAAGTGGAGAAACAGGGTAATAGTGAAGGGCGAGAGGTTTTGGCTTGTTGACAGCGAGGGGAGGAAATACCTCGATGGCATTGCAAGCATGTGGTGCAACGTCTGGGGCCACGGCAATAACAAAGTCGTCGAGGCAATGACAGAGCAACTAAAAAATCTGCAGCATTCTACTTTATTTGGGCTTGCCAGCAGTCCGTCCGCTCTGCTTGCTGAGAAGCTCGTTGGACTGGCGAGCGGAATGGACAGAGTATTCTACACGGACAATGGCTCTACTGCGATTGAGGCTGCGATGAAGATGGCATTGCAGTACTGGCGCAACAAAGGCAGGAGTGGAAAAATAGAATTCATCTCGCTAGAGCACGGATACCATGGTGACACGGTCGGCGCCATGTCCGTGGGCTACATTGAAAATTTTTTTGGTGCATACAAGCCCCTATTGACTAAGGTGCACAGGGCTCCAAGCCCGCTTCTCCATGGAAGTCGGTTTGAGAATGAAAAAGACTTAGTAGAATGGTGTCTTGAGAAAACAGAAAAGATTCTCAAAAAGCGCGAATACAAGTCAGCCGCGCTGATTATGGAAAGCGGTGCGCAGATTGCCGGCGGCGCGATCGTTTATCCTGCCGGCTACCAGAGAAAGATCGCCAAATTGTGCAGGGACTACGACATTTTGCTAGTGTTAGACGAAATCGCAACGGGGTTTGGCCGGCTTGGCAACATGATCGAATACCTAGCCCAGAGGTCGCAGCCAGACATTGTCTGCTTTGGAAAAGCGCTGACTGGAGGTTATTTCCCGCTCGCAGTTACGCTCACCACTGGTCGCATCTTTAACGCGTTTCTTGGAAAATATTCTGACAACGTGCATCTTTATCACGGGCATACTTTTACTGGTCACCCCGTTGGCTGTGCCGCTGCCCTCGCAAATATCGAGCTATACGAAAAGCATAACCTGATGCAACAAATCAATGCAAACGCCAGATACGTAGCGTCAAGGTTACGCGAATTTGCAAAATCGCAGATAGTGACAGACATCCGGCACAAAGGCCTGCTGGCTGGGATTGAGCTGGCAAGAAACAACAAGCCCATTGTAAAGCTGAAAAATAAAGAGAGGATAAACTACTTTATAATGCAAGAATCGTTGAACATGGGAGTCCACCTGCGATCTCTCGGCAATATCATGATTGTGATCCCTCCTCTAGCTATTGGCAGAAGAGATCTTGAGAAGTTGCTTGACGTGCAGCTAGAGATATTGAGAAAGGTGGAGAGGCTATCTTAGCTGCTTTAGTTCTTTGTACAGCGTGGCTTTTGAGACACCCAGATTCCTTGCTATTTTTACCTTTGAATGGTTCTCCGCGAGCAGCGTGATCAGCTGGTTTTTATCTATCACTTTTTGAGGCCGGCCTATGGCCTTCCCAATTGACTTGGCTCGTTCCATCCCGTCTTTTGTCCTCTGTACCAGCATCTCACGCTCTCTCTCCGCAACCCATGTCAGGATGCCAATCATGAGTTTCCGGACGCTTGGTTCTGTCATTTGCAGAAATGACTCCCTTGGCGAGCATGATATGAGTGCTGCATATTGTTCCACAGCTTTTATCGCGTCCAAGGTATCCCAGAAGGTCCTGCCGACACGTGATAATTCATAGACCAAGACGGCGTCGACTTCTGCAGTCTTGACAAGCTCAAGCATTTCTTGAAACCCACGCCGTTGCGTTGCCGGAACTCTGCCGCTCACAGCAGAATCTTCGAAAAAGTCAAGGATCTGGCAATTGTTTTCTTGAGACCACTTTTCAAGAGCCAGTTTTTGGTTCTGCACAGTCTGCTCTTCGGTGCTCACCCTGAGGTATGCAAAGGCGTATTTCATACGTCTGACTGCATAAAATGGCTTAACTGCATCGTTGTCAATAAAGTGCGATAAGCTGTTCAAAAAGGGTAGTGGCGATAAATGAACATCATCGGATGCAAAAATGCAAAATTGAAAGTAAAAAAATGCTGCTATTTTTGGACAGTCCAAAAAGGGGTCCTTTTTTGCACAGCTTTGCGCATGTCATCAAAATGACGCTTTCCGTCACTTTATGTCCGCGGCGTCCTGTCAAAAACGATCTATCAACATTTTGGCTTTTTTTGTACGCAAAACTGTACTGTACGCTATTTTTTGGCTAATTGTTCATAGATGGCTTTTGCATGGTTTTTCAATATATATTTCTAAACTCGAATTATGCAACATCATGCTTGAAATGGGTATTTGTCAACCAAAGTTTTAATTACCAGTTTACAACTCGAGTGACCTGATGTCCGACTTATCATTTATCAGCAATTGCATGAATAAAGTCCTTACCGGGGGTTCGATCACCTTTGAAGAAGCCGAGCGGCTGCTTACAACTGATGATTTCATTGTGCTTGCCGGCTGCGCCAATACCATAACCCGGACATTTAACGGGGATACGGTGGATGTCGAAGCCCTGATAAACGCAAAATCTGGTAGGTGCCCAGAGGACTGCTCATTTTGCGCCCAATCATCGTTCTACGACACAGGCATTACAAAATACCCGTTGTTACCAAAAGATGTGCTGGTTGAAAATGCAAGGAAGGCAAAAGAGTGGGGGGCTACTAGTTTCTGCCTAGTTTGTGCTTACAGAGACCCGCCGGAAGATGATTTCCAGCAGATTTGTGAAACTATCGCAGAGATAAGGTCTAGGGTAGACATCGATGTCAATGTTTCGATAGGGTTTATGACCCCTGCCAGGGCGCGTAAGCTGAGGCAACTTGGAGTAAAGCGCTACAATCACAACCTGGAAGCTGCAGAGAGTTACTTTTCAAAGATATGTAAGACTCATGACTTTGCCGACAGGGTCAACACTGCCAGAATTGTGAAGGAGGCAGGCCTCGAGCTATGCTCTGGCGGCATAATTGGAATGGGAGAGGGCAAAAAAGAGAGGCTGGAACTAGCATTCTCGCTGGCATCTTTGAGTCCTGACGAAGTCCCGATCAATATCCTCATTGGTAGAGACGGAACCCCGATGGCAGGCTTTGACCCGATCGACGCGTTTGACGCGATCAAGACGATTGCGGTATGGCGCTTTATCATGCCCAAGGCTATTCTCAAGATTGCCGGAGGGCGTGAGGTGCATCTCAAGGACAAGGATAGGCTTGCACTCAAGGCGGGAGCAAACGGCATAATCACTGGCGGCTATCTCACGACCGGAGGAAACACACCAAACAAGGACATTGCGATGATAAGAGAGATTGGCCTCAAAGCATAAGACAGCTTTTGTCAGCGAAACACTTGCCTCTCTAAAGACAAGTGACCTCTACCGCCGCCTTAGAACGGTGGCGATAAATGGACCAATAGCACTGGTCGATGGCAAAGAGGTCATCCACCTCTGTTCAAACGATTACCTCGGGCTGTCGCAAAACAAACAGGTTGTTAAGAAAACTGTCCAAGCACTTCACGAGGTTTCGCAGTGCAGCTCTCGGCTCATCGCCGGCAACCATCCAAAAATCATAGAGTTGGAAGGCTTGCTGGCAGACCATCGGAGTACAGAATCAGCGCTAGTCTTTACATCTGGCTATGTTGCCAATCTAGGCGCAGTCACGGCTATTGCAGACAAAAGTTCAACTATATTCAGCGACAAACTAAACCACGCAAGTATTATAGATGCGTGCAGGTTGAGCGGTGGTACTGTCAAGGTCTTCCAGCACAACGATGCCAACAATTTGCATGAACTAATACATCAGGCGCATGGCAGAAAAATCGTGATAACCGAGGGAATCTTCAGCATGGACGGTGATACAGCAAGGTTGCGGGAGATATGCACAGTAGCAAAAGAAAATGACGCGATAACAGTGGTTGACGACGCTCATGGTGACTTCATCATTGGACCCGGATTTGCAGGGGTTCCAGCCAAACTTGGGTCAGAAATAGATATCCATATCAGCAGCATGAGCAAAGGTCTCGGATGCTTTGGAGGCTACGTAGCCACTACAGAAGCTGTCAGAGAACTGTTAATCAATACATCGAGACAGTTTGTTTATACTTCTGCTCTGCCTGGGCACCTGTGCTCTGCAGCCATTGCAGCAATCCCACTGGCCAAAAAGGGTAATTTGCAGAAAAAACTCTATGAGAACATCAGCTATTTCACAAATGCGATTAAAAAGCTCGGGTTTATTCTTGGCAACTCATCGAGCCAGATAATCCCCGTAATGATAGGTCCGGAGAAGCTCGCATTGGAATTTTCGAAAGAGCTGCTAAGGCAGGGTGTCTTCGCACAGGCAATACGATACCCGACGGTCAGGAAAGGCTCCGCGCGCCTAAGAGTTTCGCTTACGGCAATGCTTGCCCAAAGGCATCTAGATGTTGCGGCTGGTGCATTTGAAAAAGTAGGCAGAAAAACGGGCGTCATTTAGTAATGTTGCTAAACTCGAGTTTAGCAACAAAGTTCATTAACATGCGTTTTGTACTAGTGTTGTGCCTCCAAAAGAGTTCGCGTTCAAGCTAAAGCTTTCAGATGAGCAGAGCAGGGAACTTGCAATGTACCTTAACTCGCTTTCACCTCCAGACCTGCTGTTTGGCCTGCGCTTTGCGTACAACCGCCACGCCGCGGCGAGAGGCGGATACCTGATGCCTGGCCGCAAGAGTATGGTAAAAAGGGAGACGCACCTCTTGAGCCCGGACCAGGCAAAGTGGCGGCTCAACAACTGGAAGGCGATGATAAGAACATACAGAGAGAAAGGCTACAGCTATCCAACAATATCAAGAATAAAAAAACAGGTTCAGAAAATAGCAGGTCAAAAATAAAAGAGAAGGGCAGGCTAGTACCCTGTCGCTTCTAGGTTCCTTGCGGGCGTGCTTGATGTTGTTGACGGCAGGTCCGGCAACTTGTTCTTCATGTTCATCTCAACAACTGCGCTTGCTTCTTCCATTATTCGCGCTGTGTCCTCATTGAATCCCGTAACGGTTTCTATTTCGTTGTTTGGGATCTGCCCAGAGTCGGTAATAATGTTTCCTAGCAGCTCAGATATTTGGCCAAATGACTGGTCTGCCTCCGGCATCATTCCTGCCAGTCCACCCTGCAAGCCTTTTATCACAGACATTGCCGGGCTCAATGTCACGACCACATCTCCAAGCTCAGTTATCGTGTTCAACCTTAGCTGTATTTGTTCCAGTGCAAGTTTTGCAGAAGTCACCATCTTGTTCATTTTCCGTATCTGGGATAACTCTCCCGACAACACTCTTGCGTGCGAAGCGTCGTGGCTTTGCATTGCAAGCACCACGCGCTTGAAAATTACCTGATCTTTTTCTTGCATTCTTGATGTTATTGAATCCAATTTTGCGATTTGCATTTGCAGCTTTTTCTGTGCTTCTTCTATTCTTGGCTTCAGCGGCGCTTGTGGCTTGATTCCCTCTAGCAACCTGTGACCAACACTTTCCCCTTGTGGCTTTACCCATTTGCTATCAAACGGCATACTATTACCAAGCCATCATGACATCGGAGAACTAAAAGACGTCATGTACCGCAGCCAAAAGTAACCGCGGTGACACTGGTCCGCGGTTACATGTGTTCTAGAACGATTCAACAAATACCGTAGACCTTATCCTTTAGACAAGTTTTTTAAAGGCTGCAAAGGGGTAAAACCTGTAGAGATGATAAAGGAGAAGATAAAAGTCAACAATCGCAACTACAATGTTACGATAAACGAGCAGACGCAGATGTATGCAATGCGATTGCGGAGACTTTATCAACAGAGCTACAGCGACATGGACAGCTTTGATGAAGTGAGCTCTGAAATCTCCAGTACAGTGAGCAACCTACTCAAGCATGCTGTTTCTCCGGAAGTAAAGGAAGACGATATGGACGGCGTTATACAACAGCTGCTAAAGATGTACGAAAAAGCTGCTAAGAAATAGTATTCTAACATCTAGAAAACATCTAAATAACAATCTCAAGTCTTTCTTCGTATGGATGTTTATGCCATCAAAAAGTGCATCAACCCTTCCTGTGGTTTAACTTATGAAATTGACACCGATATCTACAGGTGCTACTGCGGCTCACTTCTTGACATAAAATACAGCAAGAAACCAGGCCGCGACCTCGTCGAAACGTTCTACCAGCGGCGTAACCATGGGGGAAACATTTACAACGAAAGCGGTGTATGGCGCTTCCGCGACCTTATCAATTTCGCCGGCATTGATACTGAAAATTTTGAAGAGTGTGCACGTGTATTGGTCTCTCTTGACGGTTCTGAAGGCCGGCTCTCAAAGCCCTACAACATGAGCAAGGCTGCAGACTACACTGAAATGGACCATGATTCCTTACTGCTTCAGCCCGAAGGCTACAACCCGTCCGGCTCGTTCAAGGACAATGGTATGTCGACCGCGGTGACCCACGCAAAGATGCTTGGGGTAAAGAAAATAGTCTGCGCTTCAACAGGTAACACTTCAGCTTCTGCTGCTATGTACGCTGCCAATGAAAACATGAATTGCGATGTCTATATTCCAAAGGGCGAGATCGCGCCCGGGAAGCTTGGACAGGCGTTCCAATTTGGTGCGCAGGTCATACAAGTGCAGGGGAACTTTGATGATGCTCTTGCGGCATCGCTAAAAAACGCCAAGGAAACCGGAGGCTACACCGTCAACTCGGTCAACCCTTTCCGCCTTGAAGGACAAAAGACCATTGTTTACAGAGTATTGGAGCATCTCAACTGGAACCCTCCGGATTGGATAGTATATCCAGGCGGAGCGCTGGGCAACACTTCAAGCTGCGGAAAATGCCTCATAGAACTGTACGAGTGGGGCTGGATCAAAAAGATTCCACGTATGGCAATAGTGAACGCAGAAGGTGCAAACGCATTCTACGAACTTTACAATGGTAAGTTTGAAGGAAAGCGTCTAACTTGGAATGATGGCAGACCAGATCTTGCAATGGTCGACCGCTATTACACGCATCTGGACAAGAAAGGTATTAGGCCAAAAACCCATGCAACTGCCATACAGATAGGAAAACCGGCTAACATCGCCAAAGCGCTGCGCGCGCTAGACTTCACTAAGGGCATTGTCGTACAGGTAAGCGATAAGGAAATGAGCGACGGGATGTCAATAGTCGGGCTGAACGGCTTTGACTGTGAGATGGCTTCCGGGGCTGTCCCCGCAGGTGTGAGAAAAATGCGCAAGGAAGGAGTCATCAAACATGATGACGTAGTAGTTGGCATACTTACTGGAAGACAGAAAGACCCCGGTCTCGCAGTTGAATACCACACTAATCCAAATAATATGTTCGCAAGACCACCGACAAGCCACTAAATTTTTCGTATTGCAGGGTGCAATGTGCATATGCTATCATATCATATTTACCATACAGTACCGCTATGACCATATTTATTACTTTCATACTATAATTATTATGGTCAGAGCAAGATGATGCTTATAGTTTTTGGCGGCATTTTTTAGCCCAGTTAACAGAAACCATTCCTTTTGCGCGTTGTCAAGCACAAAGGATTGCCAATAAGGCCAAAAACCGACTGCAAGATTGAGCGAAAATTACTTTGATGCTTTCTTTAGGGCAGAAAGCATGGCGTTTGCCTTATGCTCGGTTTCTACCCATTCTCTTTCTGGATCGGAGTCCATGACTATGCCTGCGCCGGACTCTATGTAGCCGTTTTTGCCGTTTACGAAAAGTGATCTTATCGTAATTGCAAAATCGCAGGAGCCGTTGAAGGAAAAGTAGCCAAGAGCGCCTGCATACGGACCCCTGAGCGAGGGCTCCAGCTCGTCTATTATTTCCATCGCGCGAACTTTTGGGGCACCGGACACCGTGCCGGCAGGAAATACAACCCGTAAAGCATCGTACGAATCGTAACTTTTCTGCAACCTGCCCACCACGTGCGATACAATATGCTGCACGTGACTGAATCGCTTCACGGTCATGAGCTCGTTTACTCTGACCGTGCCAAACTCGCACACTCTACCAATATCGTTCCTTGCCAGATCTACGAGCATTGTATGCTCTGCGAGCTCTTTTTCGTCTTTGAGGAGGTCCTGGCGCAGCTCCTCATTCTTCGTCTCGTCTTCAACTATTGGCCTTGTACCTGCGATTGGAAATGTTTCTACAAAGTCTTTTGTCACACGGATCAGCATCTCAGGGCTGGAGCCAATTATGGCTCGTTCAGATACTTTCAGCAGATACATGTACGGTGAAGGGTTCACCTCGCGCAGGCTCGCGTACAGGTCAATTAGGCTGCCGTTGACTGTGAACTTCATGCTCTTTGCAAGAACGACCTGGAAGACGTCACCTTCAAAGACGTAATTCTTTGCTTTTTTCACGATTTTCACAAAGTGCTGTTTCGTCATGTTCCTGCGTGGCGTCGAATAAGAAAAGCGATTGGTTTTGCTCTTAACATTTACCATCATGCGCTCTATTTCTTGCAGGCGAGACTTGCCTAAGAAAAAGTAGTAAGCTTGGTTCTCTTTGTGGTTGTACAATATTCCATCTCGGTAGATCCCAAATTCAAGCAGCGGAAAGGTGTTATTCTTCTTGCCCTTGATTGGCAAGTGCTCCCAGAAGCGTATTGCGTCGTAGCTGATGTATCCCACCGCACCTCCGATGTAGCGGAAGCGTTCATCGCTTACTTTTGGCATCAATTCCCGCAGTTGCGAAAGCGGATCTGTTATAGACGAGCTTTGAACGACCTTGCCTTTTCTGTCTCGGATTGTGAATTTCTTGGAATCGCAAGTAACGGTGGCTTCGGGGTCGAAGCCAATGACCGATATTTCGGCGAGCTCTTTTGGCCCTATGAGCGACTCTAAGATAAAGACCTTGTCATAAAGTGTGTAGAGCTTTTTGAAAAGTTCAAACTGGTTTTCAGACGTAACTAGCTTTTGTATCTGAATCGAGCTGCCAGCGAGCTGGCCAAAAGTAACCACCGTTGCTCATGTTCTCCTAGCCTATCCGTCTATGTGCTCCGCCGATATCATTTAAACCTTTACCGGAACCGTCACTGCACCTTCGGAAGCAGACTGGACCAGCGACGCGTATTTTGCAAGAGCGCCGGTCTTATAGTGCGGATTGATAGGCTTCCATTTTTTCATTCTTTTCTTCAGTTCTGTCTTCGAGACTATCAAGTCGATGTTGCTCTTTTGCGTGTCTATTACTATTTCATCGCCTTCCTTTACGAGTGCTATCGGGCCGCCCACCATTGCTTCAGGCGCAACATGTCCAATCATGAAACCCCTTGTAGCGCCTGAAAACCTGCCGTCCGTAACCATCGCCACTTTTTCCCCGAGTCCTTGCCCTACAAGCGCGGCGGTTACTGCCAGCATCTCCCGCATGCCGGGGCCGCCCTTTGGACCTTCGTATCGGATGACCACCACGTCTCCTTCGACTATCTTACGCTTTGATATCGCGTCGAACGCCTTTTCTTCCGCGTTAAACACTCGCGCCCGGCCTACGAACTTCTTGCTCTGTATGCCGGCAAGTTTCACGACGGCGCCGTCTGGCGCAAGTGAACCTTTCAATATCTTGAGCGTCCCCTCGCTTTTTATCGGGTTTTCAAGAGTCCTGACTACTTTGGCATCAGTACTGTAACTGAACGTCATAGATTCAAGGTTCTCTTTCATTGTCCTGCCGGTAACAGTCATTACTTCGCCGTGCAAGAGCCCTTTCTTGAACAGACTGTTCAGTATCACTGGCACTCCTCCAACCTTGTCGAGGTCGAGCATAACATACATCCCGCCGGGCCTCATGTCTGCAATGTGTGGAGTGCGCTTGCGAATTCTTTCAAAGTCGGGCAGCGTGAGTCTGACGCCCACTTCCCTTGCTATCGCAAGAAGGTGGAGCACAGCGTTTGTGGATCCTCCAATGGCGTTTGCCATCATGATGGCATTTTCAAATGCTTCAAAGGTCATAATGTCGCGCGGGCGTACGTTGTTTTCAAGCAGGTTCATTATCGCCTTACCGGTATTGTAGCAGATCTCGTGTCTCTTTTCACTTTCTGCGGGAGGAGAAGCGCTTCCTGGCAATGACATTCCTATCGCTTCGCTAATAGATGCCATCGTGTTTGCCGTGTACATGCCGGCGCATGATCCTGCAGCGGGACAGGCTACGTTTTCAAGGCTCACAAGCTCTTGCAGCGTCATCTTGCCGGCGTCATAAGCGCCCACTGCCTCGTAAACGTCCTGCACTGTCACCTGCCTGCCATTCCATACGCCGGGCATGATTGTCCCACCGTATACAAAGACCGATGGAAGGTTGAGCCGGCCCATCCCCATCAATGTGCCTGGAAGGCTCTTGTCGCAGCCAGATATCCCCACTATGCCATCGTACTGGTGGGCCCGTACCATGACTTCAATAGAATCGGCGATTACCTCCCGGCTAACCAGGGACGCCTTCATTCCCTCATGCCCCATGGCTATGCCATCCGAGACCGCAATAGCGGTAAATTCCCTTGGAGTGCAGCCTGCATCCTTTACTCCGCGCTTTGCGCTCTGTGCCAGCTTGCCCAAGTGTATATTACAAGGTGTTGCCTCGTTGCAAGTGGAGGACACCCCAATAAGTGGTCTGTCAAGATCTTCGTTTGTAAGGCCCATAGCCTTGTACATTGCCCTGTGAGGAGCCCTCGCCGGCCCCTGTATCGCTTTTCTGCTTTGAAGCTGCAATACAATCATCGGCGCTCTGTACATATTTTAAGATTCGCTAGTCGAGAGTGGCCGTTATCTTTACCGCGTCCAGACCCTCTACTTTGAAAATCGTTTCGCACATGCCGCACTCTGCGTTGCCGCTTGAAAGATCCTTGGCGGGTACTTCCTCATTCAGGTAGTCGCACTTGGGACAGCGGAAAGAGAAACTGATGTCAAAGCTTTCAAGCTCGAGTGTTTCGGCCATGTACATATAAAGTCGGAACTCTGGTGTATTTAAAAATTCGTATGGAGACAATAGCAAAAAATAAACATGCAAGCCATGCAAATAGAGAGATTCACATGTCCAAATCGTGCATATTCTGCTCAATAATAGCGGGACAAGAGCCGGGGACTCTAGTTTACCGCGACCCTAATTTTCTTGTGATCATGGACAAGTACCCGATAAACCCCGGGCATACACTTGTAATACCTGTAAAACACTACGAGGATCTCCTCCATATGCCTCATTCCGAGGTTGGTAAGCTTCACTCGTTGGTGCCCGCGATTGCCAAGGCGGTAGTTTCGGCAGTCAGGGCAGATGGCTTTAACGTCGGCCAGAACAACGGGATAGCGGCAAACCAGATCGTTCCTCACGTCCATGTTCACATCGTGCCGCGCTTTAACGACGACAGCCCTGACGGCAAGTGGCCAGCGCGCAGGGTCGCGCCTAATGAGGAGCTGGCCAAGATGGCGCGCAAGATCAAGCAGGAAATGACCCTAGTCCCTTCCAAATGAAGATGGAGTTTTGCATAATACTCTTGACGAATCTTAGAAGATAAACTCTTTTTCGTTTAAAGACAAGTATGATACGATAACGAACGATGGTGTCATTGCAAAATGTCAATTCTTGTAGATGGTAAGACTAAAGCAGTGATCAATTGCAATCCTTCATAGGCGCCGGAGGAACTCTATCAATTGGAAAATGGCGGACGAAATTTCACATTCAAAATGCCGCATAAAGAATCGATCTGCTTACTCGATATTGAAGGACATGATCGTTGTATCTGCGAAAAAAAGTTTGCAGTGTTTTTTACTTTTCAAAAATAGGCAGGCAGGATTCAGGATGTGGATTACAGTCTGGGCATTCTTCAAAGCAGAGTCTACCGTCATTTTCGACTGCCAGGATCAATGATGTTCCCTTGCAAACAATCCTAAATCACAATATTAAATAATCTTCCCGGCATAAAGCTGTTTTGGTTTTTGAGAACTAGTATATCCACGCGAAAAGTTAGAAGATTTCATTGAATATTTAGACTTAATGTGGATTTTTCATATTTTCACGTATGATCGGATTTGTTTCCAGAAGAGCACAATAATCAAAGCTTTTCTAATCACTACTGTGAATTGTCGGTTCCTCTGCGATTATTGCCGGACAAGGTGTTAGGGTGGATTCCGCGAAACCGAGCTGCGAAGACCTATGAAAAATGCCAGCTGTAGACACTATCTCTAGAATGCGAATGGAAATACTGCTTTTCAATATCTAGTGTTCATTTAGCAGCAAGCCAAGGTTAACGGGTTTTCTTCTTACCCTTCCCCAAGGGCTTTTTTTTCTCGACCTCGTCCCGCTTGCTGTCATCAAAAACCTTAACATCACCGTATCCTTCAGGACTTGCTCTTTGGCGACTTTTCATCCTCCTAAGGTATTCGGCCATATATTCCAAAGCTTCCTCGCGCGTCTCAAACTTTGCTTCTCCTCGAAACGAGCCATTCTGGTCGATCAGGCTTACGGCACTCCACATCCCGTTCTTGCCGAGCCTTTTCACAACAAACATCGCGCTATGCTATTGTGCTGCAGATATTTAAGAGAGCCGTTTGCATTGCGTTCTAGCAGATATCTTGCAACGGCAACTTAATTAAAAACCTCCAGTCCCATATTGCAAGTGAGTAATTCAGAGGCAAGATTTACGGTAAATGTTAAGGAAGGCTTCGTCGAGCTTGAAGGCAAGGAAAGTTTTGTCGATAGGCACCTCGAAAAATTTGAGGAGATTTTCAAGATAGCCGTAAGGGAAGCAATAACACGCGGCCTTCAACAAAATATCGTATTGAAAGCGCAGCCAGCACAGACTACCTTGCCTCAAGAATTGCAACACGAGGCTCTGATTGCAATCGCGCAGCAGACGCCGGTACATCTGCAGCCAAAGGGTGGCAGCGGCAAGCACACTCAAAGGCAGACAGTCACAATCCACCCGATTCCTGTCGACCTGAAGGCTAATGAAAGCAAGGTTGGCTTGCGAGAATTCTACGGAGAGAAAAAGCCTGCCAACCACTATGAAAAGGCGACCATCTTTGTATATTATTTGACGAAATTCAACAAGCAGCAGGAAGTCAAATTTGGTGAGATCCTATCATGCTATGAAGAAGTGAGCGAAAAAAAGCCAAGCATTCTAGATATTATGAAAAACTCGGTCAGATACAAGGGATGGCTCGAACAGGGTTCCGAAAAGTACGCAACGCGCCTTACGATTTCAGGAGAGAACTTTGTCAAGTTCGACCTGCCGGCCCAGCGCGGAAAAATAGCACAGGCCACGCTCCGCTAGGCCCGCCACCAGTCAAAGCCAACATAGTCCACTTTTCTTTCTTTTACTTTCGGGATCGCCAAGATAAACTGCTTTTTCACCGTCGTTGCTAGCCTGCCAGCAAGCACCACACCCGTCGCAGAAAGGTCGTCTGCCGGCCTGAACACCTGAACAAGATAAGGCGCGTGGTCGATTCCAGGTCCCTGCTCATACACAGCAAAGTCGCAACCAAATTTTATGCCAGGCGTAACAATGTAGCCTTTGTCACGAAGGTTCTGGAATACAAAGTACTGTGTTTCAAAATCGACATACTGCTTTTTACATAACTTTCTTACTTCGACAAGAGGCACGGCCCTGCCGTCAATGTGAGACACTTTCAGCTTGTTCTTCTCGACAAGGTAGCAGCCCTCTATCAGGTCCAGAACGAGCGGCGCGTCAAAATCCGTCCCCTTTGGCTTTGGAATGCCAAGCGGCTTGCCGTAATAACCACTGCCAAAAAGTGTTCGTGAATTTTGTATATCCCAGATTACGATCCTGTTTTCAACAAGCCTGCCGCCGATCATTTACATACTCAGTGCCAGTATTGTGAATGAATCGGACGCCTCCTGGCACTTGTCGACCATGCCTTCAATACCTTCTACTGCATCTTTCAGAAGGAGAAGATCCTTGGTGGTAGAAATTTCATTCAATGCTTTTATGATAACGGCCCTGTACTTGGCGTCAACTTGGCGCTCTAGCTTTTGCACGTCCTGTGCAAGGTCGATCGCGTTTGAAGGGTTAATTGATAGCGCTCGGCCCATTTCGTTCAACTTGAAAATCGTGTCGACAACCATTCCGACCAGCTGCTTAAGGTCGTCGTCGAACGACGCCCTCTTCAGTGTAGCCGGCTTCATGTTTGCAAGCCTGAATGCGACTCCGCTTATGTAGCCAGCAATGTCGTCGATGATATAAGCGGTCCTCAAAATATCCTCCCTGTTAGCCATCAGGCTTCCGATCTCGGCGACCTCGCGCGTTATCTTTCTGCGGAGGTTCTCGACCTCTTCTTCGGTGTTTCTCATTCGCTCAAGGCAGTGTTGGATGTCTTTGTCATCGCCTTTCATAAGCGAGGTTGTGAGCGTTGACAGATCTCTGGAGGAGTTCAAAATTCGTGTGATTTCGTCCTGCAAAACCGCCAGCGCTTTTCTCTTAGCCTGAACTTCCAATTCCCCGCTGTACATTAGAGCCCAAATACGCTTTCAGGCTAATAATTCTATCGATGCTTCTTGAAGAAAATTGAGCAAGGCATCAAGGTTGTAGTGATAAGCAAAATTAATCGCTTTCCAGCACCAGAGTCAGGCGCTTACTCAAGGCTTATTCATAACCAAAAAGAAGAGCCAGAATCGACTAAAAACGGCGGAGGAATTTGGGCTTGAGCATTTCTGGATGAGACTTTAGACTCGTGATAAGCCTAAGGATCTCATCACGGTCCTTTGGCATTGTGCCTCCGATAGAGTAGACATTTGATGCGTGATTTGCCCGGAACATCACCGGCTTTTTTGGGTTGAAATTTGTAACTAGCCTCTCAAGCTCGTCAAGAACGCCAATGTCGTCAAGTGTTACAAAGGGCTCGCCAAATTTTGTCATAAACTCATCGTAGACACCCTCTTCAAGGTAAAGTGTCAGCGTCCCCACATAGTCCGGTGCTGTTTCATTTAGTATAAGTGCGGTGTATGCGATATGTTCCCTGGTGTAGGTCTTGCCGCCAAGCCCCAAAATCACCATGCATGACAGAATGTAGCCATGGCGCTTGGCCTTCTGGCATGCCTGAACTATGGTCCGATATGTAGCGCCCTTTGTTACTTTCCTGAGCACAATGTCGCTTCCACTTTCAATGCCGACGTACAGCATGTGCAAGCCCGCAGCCCTCAATTCCCCTAGCTCGTCATCCTTTTTCTTTAGCAGGTTCATAGGCATTGCATAGCATGATACCCGTTCCAGCTCTGGAAATTTGCAATGCAGGTACTGCAGGATCTGGATCATTCTATACTTTGGCAAATTGAGCGCGTCGCCGTCTGCAAGGAATACCCGGCGCGTATTAGGATAGAATTTTGCGGCCAAGTCGACCTCAATTTTTATTTGGTCCCAAGGCCGCTCAGCGTACACTTTGGTGCGGTACATGTTGCAGAATGAGCATTGGTTGAAAGAGCAACCCAATGTAACCTGGAATATCATAGAATCAGCCTCTGAGGGCGGCCTGTAAAGCGGGTAATCGTAAATGATCTCCATTCTCTTACCTAATGGGAGACTCCCTAACAATTATAAGTTTACTAAAATTTGGGTCGGTTCGTCGCGAGATCTTCATCGCTTTTGCTCAGTCTGGAGCAGCGAACTCACCTCATTCCCAGATAGATATAGCAGGGTTGATACCTAAAAAGGTTCAGCAAGGGTCAACAAATGACCTGTCTGTTCTACGGAAACGTAATACATAAAGCTAACCTGTCCCCTGATGTATTACATGACAATTGCCAACTGCGACAATCCAAGGTTGAAAATCAGGGGTAGACCCGATGGATCCACGGTAACTGCTGCCATTCCTGCCAAGATAGCTCATTCGATGCGATTAAAGCCTGGCGACATTGTCGAATGGATCTGGACCACAGAAGCTACGATTCTTTCGCCAAAGTGAGAAAGGTCACGGGCTGAATGGGCTTTGAAACAAAGGATGAGGCTGTTGCTCTGATTTGGATTATCAACCTGTAGCGGCAAACATGGGTTTGACATTTCTGCTGATTCTTTTAGGGATAACCTGCAATTACAGTCTTAAACCAGACATTAGGCTAATGGGAGAACTCCAAGATACGCACCCATCCACGTCGCTAATAGATAGTCGATATCTGGTGCCTCAATCAGACGCAGATCTGGTTCGACGCTAACATACTCTGCAATATCTGTCCCAACAGGCGTAGAGACGCAAAAGTCTTTTCACTCGTACATCGTCACACTAACTTGCGCAACAGCAGAAGTGTTTTCTGTTTTTACTTGTACGGCGTATGTGTTGCCGGCGTCTATTTCAGTTACTCCTCCTGCACCATCTATGCAGAAAACCGCTT
>DASYSB010000062.1:0-5163 GCA_036003785.1 Nitrososphaera sp. | reverse complement strand
CGATGAAGTCATAACTCAGTAACCATGTCAAAGATAACTCGACAATAGTAAACGCTCAAAAAAAGTCAGGAAGCCTTCTGATAATCAAACTAGGTCGCGGTTGCAAAGGGGTCAGTGCTTACACCATAAACTAGTATAACTTTCTAAATCTTGTAGCACAACTAGGTATCTTTTACACGTGAATGCGCTACTTGATAGTTTGTTATTGGTCGAGTTTTTCGAGTAATGATAGATATACTTCTGCCATTATTTCGTGATGCTTGAACGCAGTCTGGTTGCCGGCCTCTAATTCTCTTTTTGCAAAAATGGCCTCATATTCTATCGTGGCCGATATTGCTTGTTTGTATCTTTCTGTGTTTTCGTTTATTGTGCTTTCTGCGCAACGCATCATTCTATCATATGCTTTATCGATCCAGTTGACAGAATCAACATTGGTACGATAAAAACCATTTCGTCTGTTCGCAGGCATTTCGTTGATAGCTAAACTATGCAGTAATGACAAATATGACTTTGCTATTCAAAGTCTAATACAAAGTTCAGGTTGACTTTATCGACTCAGCAACAACCAACGTTTTGTAAGTATGGGTTCCAGAGTCGGATTAGCTATCTTTTACAGCTTTCGCTTATTTGTCTTTTCTCTTATCGCCTACAGCCTTGTATTTCAGGCAGTCACAGTTTCTACACTCAAGGTTTGATCCATGCTGCCGCCTATCATGTCCACATACACAGTGCTCCAAAGTCTTACCCCTAGTGACGCGCCTAACAACCTTCTAAAGTTATCTTTTGTAGCTAGGTTATATAACAGCAGATATCATTGCTTTTAATGACTAAGGCTGCCGAATACGAATGCGACTTTTGTGGGGTCGGATTTGAAACAATGACTAACCTTAAACAGCACTATGTTGAAAAACACCGCGACAAACTAAATTGGTAGAAGCAGAGCTATCTTTAATTGCTCCCGAATAACGACATCAATTAACATAGTTAAGCCAGTCTTAAATTGAGCTGGGATCGTCTTTGACTCACCCGTTCAGATGCCCTGCTCGCCCTCTCATCTCTACACGCTTATCATGCGGGCAGGGCTATGTTACTTAAAATCACTGGAGTTAGACTAGAACAAGCCATCACTTGATATTTCAATAGGCACAGCCTATATCATAGAAAATGCTGAACTGCCCGAAATGCCTCAGTCCTGTCCTGAAATATAATGATGGGACAACGGCTGAAGGTTGGAAATGCATTTCTTGTAAGACGTTTTACCTCACCGAAGATCTGGTAAATGCAATAATGACTGCTTGATATTGATAAGACTGGTATTGAACCGCTTAGTTTTTCAGCTAATTATTGCTAGTGCTAGAGGCAAAGAGCTGCCTGTTCACAAATGCTCCAATCTCGGTATGCATCGCTTTTGTAATCTGTTCGTAGATTGCGTACGAACCTACCATCGCCTCCACCTTCTCCTTTTCAGTTGACGCGTTGGTCTCGATAATTACATAGTCTGCGATTAACCGCAAATTGATCTCAAACGAACCGTCATCGCTTGCCCACTGGAGAGTGTAGCCTGTGCTGCTTTCTATCATGCCAAGCCACCGGAGGTTCCTGAACCACCTTCCGACCAGCTGTCGTACAACTTCAACGGCTCTAACGTTGAGCGGGATGTACGTTTGTAATAATTGCATATACTCCCTACCCTTTGGCCTGTGCAGGTCGGTTCTTGGAATTGTAGACTCCCCGGTCTTACTGAGCTTGTATCCTAGCGGAGACTTCTCCACAAATCCCATTTCTTCAAGCCTGTGCAGCGCCCTCGACAAACTCTGCTGGTGTAGGTTGAGCTTGCGCATAAGGCCCTTGAATGAATAGTTCGATCCTGCTTCGTTCAAAACAGCAAGAATCTTGTTGTCATTGTTGTGAAAATCACTTGGAGAAAGCGCTTCCTCCTCAATGAGTATCTGCGTTGTCTTGCCACCAGAGATAACTTCCTTTTCTTTTACAGACTCCTCTGGTTTGATCTCTTCCTTGAGGGTTGATTTTTCCGCAACGTCGCTTTCCACCTTCACTACAATATCCTCCGCGAAATATAAGTTGTAAAGTAACTATCTGGTGAGTAGGTAAGCAAAATGCTACTAGTACACCTCGATTGACTTTTCCTTAAAGCCCATCTTGACTAATAGTCCCTTAATAGTTTCCCTGTGATCGCCCTGCAGAATTATCTGGCCCTCCTTGAACGTCCCACCCGTGCCAATCTGGGTCTTTAGTTGCCTGGTTATATCCCTGGCATTCTGGCTGTTCTGCAGACCCGATATGACCGTCACGGGCTTGCGGAACTTCCTCACGTCCCTGGTAATTACAATACTTGTCTCTCCCTTTTCAATCTCTTTTATCAGGTCGTCCATCGAATCATAGTCTGACACTAGGGTTGTCATCACAGCCCACACTCAAAAATGTTGTTGTAAAAAATCACGGACGCTCATCCACCTGTATTGGAACCTGGAGCTGGCGCCCGTAGCGGTTCACAGTCAGTACTAGCTGGTCATTTACCTGCTTTTTGCGCACATGCGACGCGATCTGTGACGGATCCTCTATTCTATTGCCGTCTATTCCTTCAATGATGTCACCCTTTCTCAGGCCTGCGTCGTCTGCTGGGCTATAAGGTTCGACTTTTGCAATGAGCGCACCTTCGCTTTCATGTAATCCGTAATAGCGCGCAAGTTGCGGAGTCACCTTCAATGATGCAACTCCAATCCAAGGCCTTGTTACCCTGCCTTTTTCTATCAACTCTTTAAGTATTGCCTTGGCGATATTGATAGGAACTGCAAACCCGATTCCCTGCGCGTACGGCATGTTGGCTGTGTTTATAGCGACAACCTTGCCTTTCGTGTCTACAAGCGGTCCGCCCGAGTTGCCGGGATTGATGGCGGCATCTGTCTGTATTAGCTCTAGCACGCCGCTCCTTGCCTGTAAGCTTCGGTTCAAGGAGCTAATGATGCCAGCAGTAACTGCCGGTCCGCCTGTTAGCCCAAACGGGTTGCCAATCGCCATGACTATCTGACCTGCCTTCAGGTCGTCAGAGTTGCCAAGCTCTGCAGCTGGTAGCGGCTGCTCGGATTCTACCTTTATCACTGCAAGATCGGTCACGTCGTCACTTCCGGCCACCCTGCCTCTCATGACTCTGCCGTCCGTGAGCGTCACCTTGAGTCTCTCTGCGTCGTCGATCACGTGGTTGTTCGTAAGGATGTAACCCTTTTCGTCAATGACCACGCCGGAGCCCACGCCCTCGATAGGGAAGACTCTGAACAACTGATCCTGCAGCATCCTGACACTTGCAATGTTGACGACGCTCTTGCTCACCTTGTCCACAGCATTAACAATCACATCTTCGGGAAGAGGTATCATGGCACTATATTGGACATTGCACAGTAAATTGACCGGCTATTGCAAAACCCGGTCACAGTCATGGTCTATAGCGTGCTGCAAATGTGTCTTGCTCGCTTGAGCCTAGGTCGCGCACAAACTGGCTATTAAGAAGCCTGCCATACACTACCAAGTCCCGTGCCATCATTTGCATGCGCTTTGAAAGTGTTGCGTTCACCAATTCGCCGCCTGTGAAGTCTTGTGGGCCGTTTACCGACACGCCGTACGGCATGCTCCAGCCGTAGCACTGCCGGACGGCAGTCCGCATCTGGTCCATCACCGTCAACCCCTTCTCATGGGATGCGACTATGAAGCCAAAGACCTTGCCGGCAAACTCTTCGTAAAAGTGGTCAAGAAAGTTCTTGAGAGCGCCTGACATCGAGCCGTGGTAGTCCGGTGACGCAAAGATGAACGCATCAGCCCAAGATACGGCCTTCGATACCTGCTCCACTTCCTTTGACGCAGGCGCGTTTGGGTCATAGAGCGGCAAGTTGGCGATCTCTAGCAGGCGTACCTCTGCGCCCTGTTTTTTGGCGTGTTCTAGCGCGAACTTTAACGCTTGTGTGCTGTACGAGCCCTGGCGCGTGCTACCTGCGACTCCCAAGACGTTAAATGTCGTTTTCATCTTTTATTACTATAACATTCCTCATAATTAATTGACTAGCTTTTCTGTAAACTGGTCAAGTCAATTATTGATGGCATATTTCTCCGGCAGGTCAAGGAATATCAGCTCTGTCGGCTTTTCAGCCTGTATCGCCAACCTGCTTTCATTTTCAATTTTAGCCGCATCCCTTGTCTTCATTGCGGTGTCGTTCAGCTTCACACTCCCCTCGATAACAAACACGTACGCCTTGCGATGCTTTGCAAGGTTATGCTCGACCTTGCTTCCAGGCGATAGTGACGAGATATAGAACCTAGTATCTTGGTGGATGTGAAGTGCCTGTCCGTCTTTTTCATTCTCTGGCACGATTACCGGCAAAAGCTTGTTGGATCTTGCTGCTTTATCGAACCTGCGCTGCTCCCAAGACGGATCAAGATCGCGCTTGTTTGCAAATATCCACATCTGCAAAAGCCTTAACGGCTTTTCCTTAGAGTGATTACGTTCAGAATGCAGTATGCCGGAGCCAGCCGTCATCCTCTGGACCTCGCCGGCCTGGATGACGCCGTGGTTGCCTTGATTATCTTTGTGTTCCAGCTCACCATCAATGACGTATGTGACTATCTCCATGTCCCGGTGCGGGTGAAGATCAAAGCCTGTACCCGGCTGGATGATATCATCGTTGAACACACGGAGCGGCCCAAAGTTCAACTTTTTTGGGTCTTGGTAGTGTGCGAACGAAAAATGCCAGTAGGTTGAGAGCCAGTCTTCCTCGTTGTGGTAATGTTCGTTTGATTTGATTAGACTGATCATGTCTTTTGAATGATCTGCAGAATATTTAAGTATGGTAGCAATTTCTGACCTAGTTAGTTTGTCGCACCCGCCCAAGTAAGCGCGAACTTACCTACTGCCTATACCACCTAAGAAACCCGTTCGAAAGAGAAACTAATTTTTGTCAACGGTATTATTGAATCCATCAACTATGCAATATCAAACCCCCTTGGGCCGCTTTCTCGACGAGACGCACGATCGCAAATGCCAATTCGACCTGGGCTGCATCGTCTGCAGAGTGCCTTTTATGACTGAAGTAAGAATCTAATGGTGAAATTTTTCATAGTGCAATTAGCGTCTCCTTAAATCATTTCTGATGTGTT
>DASYSB010000061.1:0-9352 GCA_036003785.1 Nitrososphaera sp. | reverse complement strand
CCACCATGCCCGGATGTGGACTGCAAAAGTACGGGTACTGGCCTGCCTTGTCAAAAGTGAAGCTAAATGACTGTCCCTTTCCCATCACGCCGGAATCGAAAGTGCCATCCTTTGAAGTTATAGTATGTCTGCCAGAGTCATTATTTATCCATGTCACAATTTCGCCGACCTTGACCTCTACAGGGTTCGGGCTGAACGAGTTGCTTCCAGCGTTAGCGACTATTTTCACTACTGTTGAATTGCTAGGGATGGTAGTAGTCTCTTGTATGGAATTTCCAGATCCCTCAGCTGCCAGATCCCTCAACTCCCCATAGTTGCTTGATAGAACGTACATAGCCACGATAGCACCAGCTATTACAACCGATGCGATCACTACGGCATTTTTCTTGACCATGGCAAGAGTAATCTGATTTTTTGTTTTAACCCTTGTTTACCCATCCTACGTAGTTTAGTTACGTGCATACTTAATAGACTGTGGACAGAAACAAATTAAGGGCTATCCTAGCCATGCATCAAAATGCCTACGGCAATTGAGTCAAATTGGTACATGCACACCGAGATAGAATTTACATGAGAATGGACATCATATTGCAACTAAGCGAGCATGGGGAGCTCAACCAAAGCCAGCTCATGAGCTACTGCCGCCTGAACAATGTCCAACACAAGCCCATAATCGACGAGCTGGTGGAAAAGGGATTGATAGTCAGGTACGAAGAGCCGTGGGGAGAGCAGAATAAGATAATCAAGTACAGGGTTTCAGAAAAGGGGAGAGTGATTGCGAAGAAAATATTCGAACCTTATGAACTCCTATTTCCAAGGAGTGAAGACAAGAAATGAAAGCAGGTAGCACAGTTGCTGTCCTCTTTATACTTGGGAGAAGCGGAGGATCAATTGATGAGTGACATGACCGATGGCGATAGCAGGAAGGGGACGGCGCAAGAGAACTTGCCCGGGATGATAGACAATGTCATTCGGCAGCTGGATTTTAACAGGAAGATAATAATCATAATGGTCATTTCATTTGTCATCATCGTGCCGATAATAGCGTATATTGGCGTATTGTCACAAACAACTGTCGGTGTTGGGAAATTTATCCCAATCATAGGAGGCGCAGTTTTTCTAGCATGGCTTGGCGTAGGTATCAGGCAGTGGATAGTCTTTTCAAAGTGGTTACGAAAATTCCGGCTGTACAAGGAAAGGCAGGAAGAGCTTGAAGACCTTCTTGATTTTGAGAAAAGCGATGATGGAAAGAGTAGTCCCAATTAATGCCAAAGTACTGACAAGAAAGCCGTTTACGGGTTGCCTTTGGATATCTTTGAACGTAAGGATATACAGCATTATCAAGTAGCCCGTGCAGGCTCTAACAACTCTATCGGATTGCCATCAGGATCTTCCACCTGAATCTGTCTGCCACCGGGACCGACTTGCATCTCATTTCTAAAGTGCACGCCTTGCTTCTTGAGGTCGGCAATGCGTGCAGGCAAATCTTGCACTAGAAGGACTAGGCGGTTCCATCCGCCCGGCTCTTGCTGGCGGCCATCGGGCATCGGCCGAGAACCCGAAGCCCCGGGACCGCTGAGGATCAGTTTGAGGTTGCCAATTGAAACCTGACCAAAAGCGGGCAAGTTTTGTTGATCCAGATTGAAACCAAGCGTCTGCGTGTAGAATGCAATCGAGCGCTGAACATCTTTGACCTGATACCGAACGCCCCAAAGCCCTAGGACTAAGCCTTGTGTTTTTGTTGACGAACCCGCTGTGCTTTGCTTATCCTGCATGGAAAATGATTCTCTCCTTGTGTACACATAAACGTTTCTTTATCCCATGTTGACCAGACGCGGGGAGCGGTTTTGCTACTTATAATATTACTCTTGGTCTGACTGCCTCTCGTTATACAACAAAATATCAGTTTAATTTACTGTTCTAGGAACTAAAAGTGCTCCGGCCGGGATTTGAACCCGGGATCTGCGACTTGAAAGGCCACAATGCTTGACCGGACTGTGCAGCCAGAAGTGGCTACTACACCACCGGAGCACTCGCAAAGTTTGTAAGAACCTTCACATAAAATCCTTTCTTGATTGTTTTTCACAAGGTTTTTCTATCGGGGAGAATTGAGATCACCTATGAACATTGTTCAGAGGATCGATTCGGAAATTGAAAGTCGCAGCTTGCTAAAGCACTCTTTCTATCAGATGTGGTCCGAGGGCAAGCTGACAATCGATCACCTTCAAGGGTACTCGATGGAATATTTCCAGCTGGTCAAGACGATCCCCGAGATTGTGGAGCGCATTGCAGCAAGGGTGACGGACAATGAAGATATCGCTAACAATGCAAAAGAAGAGGCCGAGCACGTCGAACCATGGATTAGGTTCGCTACCGCTCTTGGCGTCTCAAGGAACGATCTTGTAGATTATGCCGGCGCGGCCCGAACAAACGCGGCGGTCGCGAAGATGATAGAGCTGGCAAAGGCTTCGTTTGAAGAAGCAGTGGCTGCAATGTACACTTATGAAAAGAACCTTCCAAAGATAAGCAGGAGCAAGATCGACGGGCTGAAAAAATTCTACGGGATGAGCACCGAGGACGCCACTAAATATTTTGAGATACACGAAGAGGCAGACGTAAGGCATGCGCAGGTATGGAGGGAAATACTAAACAAGATTCCAACAGATAAGCAGCAAGCCGCGTTTAGGGCCGCAGTTGAGTCTCTGAATGCACAGAACATGTTGCTTGACTCGGTGCAGGAAAAGTACGTCGGGATGAACTGCTAATTCTCCAAAGCTTTATACATACTTCTTCTTTACGTTTTTTGATTGGGCCCATAGCTCAGCCTGGTAGAGCGACCGGCTCATAACCGGTCGGGCAGGGGTTCAAACCCCCTTGGGCCCACTTACACATAGGACGCGGAAACTTCATTTTTGCAGAACTACCTTGCCAAATGGCCAGTCGTTTTTATCATTCTATCCACGGGATACGATGGAAAGCTTAAGGGAACTGAAAGTCGCAAGAGGCGGCTATATAAGTGCCCAGGGTTTACAAACTGCTCCAACTTTTTTCATGCAAATGAGCGTAAATCGATAGGCCTAGAGCCACCGATGACACCGCATAAGACTATCTGTCAAAGCTCAGTGCTCGGAGATGCATATTTTGGCACGAGACTGTTTTCTAGAAAGGCTACAGACTGACCTGCCTTCAGGTTCATCTTTTCTCTGACCTTCTTTGGCACGGTTATCTGGAATGTGTGGGCTAATGAGGTTGATGGCCAGAATCTCACGGTCACCCTTGCTTTCCTAGGGGATAAGACAGTTTGCGGGCCCGGGAGTTTTAGAATAGGTTAACGGAGGTTCACTTTTGGGCTAATAGCCTGCAAACTCATCAACCCTTGTCCTATCTTTTTGAATCCGCAGTTCATCTTGGAGCCCGTGCATAGCCTTAAGCATTCCCGGTGGGCCACATATGTAAAACATAGATCTCCCAATCACGTGACCTGCACAGATTTGGTTCAATGGTTACATTGGATCAAGATTCGGTATCGTAATGCATTTCAAATCCTCGTCCGATTGATTAGCAACTGAATAGACATCCCCTCCCCACAGTTTAGCGGTACCGGAAGCAATCAAGTCTCGTCCGTCCGAGCTGTATATGTTAACAAGTGCATCCTTTATCGGCATGCGATAGCTTCCAATATCAAATCTCGCAGTGCCATCCCAATCCACAGTTCCATTTGCAATTTGATTACCAGTAGAAGAATCGATTATTTCCACTATTCCGCCACGAGGCCCGTTCATTATTCTAATGTCATTGTTTAATGTCGCGTAGTAATCGGCGTACGCTCCGAATCGCATTTGGGAAGAAGATGTCGTTTGCACCTCGACAAAGGCGTAGAACGGCGCGGGCATAGTCAATTCAAGCGTGCTACTCGAATAGACGGCAGCCCCATCCAAATAGACTTTCAGATAGTTCTCTCCGTTTGTGATGATTGTGCAATCTCTTGTGAGCGGCTGGTTCCTGCTGTAGTCAGCCCATAACGTAGTGAAATCTTTTGCACCGTCTTGGCTGCCTGTAGCTAGGACAACCGACCAGTAGTAACCCGACTGGTTAACGTTTGCTACACAAGTCACATAATTTACCAGCCCATTATAGGTAGTTTGAACGTAAAGACCTGTGTTAAATTGATTATCTGAAATTGTCGTGTAAGGCAGAGTCAGAGTAGCGTGGAAAAGGTACGCATTTGTAGAAGGTGTTTCAGCGAAAATGCCAGCCCATTGACTACTTTTCGTCACGCGTATACCAAGATAAAGACCTGTTGAGTTTTCAAAGTACTTGTACGGCGCTTCTCGAGCAATTGCACTTCCATATACAGTCCAATTGTCTAGATTGCCTTTTGTGAATGAATCTGAAGCGACAAGCCCCGAACGTACTTTACTAAGCGTATATGTTTCTGCAAGGCCAGTTCCTGTTGCACTATTTAGATGGGGAGGTACGCTGGCATCCGAACCACATGCTGCTATAACGGACACGTACGAAAACAATATCACCGACGCCGTGGAGATTCCGGCTATGACGAGTACTAGCAATAAGCCATGATAGTCATGATCCACGTTATCATTCTCGATGAAACCGTTTCCTAGGCAATCAGTCATACATGAAATCGAAACAGAGTCAAGAATATTTAATCCGGCGTGATCTGAACTCTAGATTATTCATACTATAAAGAATTAAGGGAAATTGACCGTGCGAACTGTACCAGCATTTGATGTCGCGTTTCTTTATTTTAGTGATTTGTACTATGATAGCATCTGTAAGGTATCTCCCAGGAATAATCGGACGATTTTCCTACGCTGCCTTTACGATGATGTAATCGATTATTCCTTTTCTTGACACGTCCCTCATCTTCAAAAGGGAATTGTAAAGCACGTTTTCGAGAAAAGATGGGTACCTTTTCAAAATATTTTCCCTCAGGCTTCTCCTGTGAATAACGTAATAGTCGGTCAATGGTTCGTAAACCTGATGACCAATGTGCCGGATGTCTTGGATTTTAAATCCGTTACGTGCAATAGCTGATTTTACATGTTCCAGTTCGTAGCGCTCTGAAGACCAGGTCCAAGAAAGGATTCCGAGTTGAAAGAATGGATGGGCTGCTGTCACCACCGGTATCGCGATAACTAGTAGGCCGCCTGGCTCTAGCACCCTTCTGGATTCTTTGATGAATTTGTCAAGTGGTTTAAAGTGTTGAGCAGATTCGAGTGCAACTATCCTATCTGCAGATTTATCAGAAAATGGCAATGCGGTAGAGGTCGCGTTCAGCAGTGATGCCTTTATGTGCTTTGCAGACATTAGTTGCTGGAAGTTGATGTTCACGCAGCTAATATCAAGAGAACTGTGAACAGACTTCCACCGCGCCGCCGGTGCCGAGAGCCCGCTTCCTACATCTATTAGTCGATTCGCAGAGCTGAGCTCGGCTATGTCGTCTATCATCGAGCATAGATTATCTTGGGCTTCTACCAAGTCTGAAGAATTGTCATTCCAGTACCCAAAGTTGAGCATGTCGCCCCCGGTAGCTAGCTGCATGACCGGCGACAGGGAATTGTATAGATTGATTACATCATGCTCGCTACGCCGGAAAGTCCAGAGGATGACATGCAGCGGATTTATTAGCATCAAGAATGGACGCCCGTCTTTAACCATGTAGCCAGTAGCCGGCGCCGCTCTTTTCGTGTGTACAGGTCCACTTGGACTGAGTGAAATTCGCGTATCGGCCGGAGCAATTGCATTTGCAGTAGGCTCCCGCGCCCTATGTATATTTTGCATTTGCAAGATAACATGACTGATTTTTTGTCAGGTCACATATACAATGCAGGTCAAGAGGAGGTAACTGGCTGTCGAAGACAGGACGGGCGATGCTTGCAGCAAGTGGAAGAACGACATGTACAAGTAAAAAATAAATTCCGTCTCCCATTCTACATTGCCATGCGAAAGCTAGAACCATATCAAGGATCAGGGAAAAAGGTAGTAGTCTACAATACATACGCGGACAAGGGCAAACTCCACTTTGACGTCTTTATACCGACGGACAAGAACCAGGCTGCGCAAGTACCAAGCGACATCGACTCCAAAGCAGTAGAGTACGCAAAGGAGTTTCTGAAGCTGATTGGCAAGCCATCTGACGATGTCTCGGTTAACATGTGCGAGCGCTGCCACATTGACAACACGAGTCTCTATGCGGATCAGCTGTGGAAACTACCGGCAAAGGAGATATTTGTCTGGCCTATGGAAGGGTGTCCAAAACCTTCCTGACTTTCCTTTATTACTTAGGAAATCTACTACTAACTCACTCATGACCGGCGCGACAAGCAACGTAATCAGGTGCTACTCTTGCAGCACGCCCATGCTGACCACCCATACGATCGACCGACTGATACTGTACGTCTGTCCAAGTTGCGTTGACTGGTCCGCTTCAGAGGTAACAAGAGAGCTTGGACTGTTTTTAGTGAATTAGAAGCCGTTTGTCATGCAAAAAAAGAATGGAATGGCGGTCTGCCTGCTAGCCGCAAAAATGTTTACTCGCGCTTTACCAGCACATAGTGCGGTACCTGCGCGATCGTCGCAGGGAACGAAGCCTTGTAGTCCCACCCAAGAGCGAGCAGCTTTCTTGCCTCGCTGACATCTGTCACCGTGGCAATGTCCACAATGCGCTTGCGCCTAGACCCAAATGCCGACGCGCCTCTATGCACATGCTCATTGCCATTTTCGTCCACCAGCTTCCACTTAATCTTGCCTGTTACCAGATCTTCGCTTATCTTTTCAAAGGCTATTGGCTGGTTCGAAAAACCGGCGGCCTTACAGCGATTGCATTCTTGCATCTTTCTTTGCGGTTTGGATGCTTCCGCTTGTACTGTTGTTGACATCGAGAAAGATCCGCAAAATCTGCTTATAACAGATAGAGCACCCTCAGGGGAGGGGGCCTTAGCTGTAGATACTGGGGCCAGCGCCTATCTGCTGTTCCTGCTGTCTCTGAACAGAATTTATCAGCTCCTGCATTTGACGCTTTAGCTCGGCCGCTTCATTTCTCAGCTGCCGCACGTCTATCTTGAACGGGTTGTTGGCAAGCTGGTTTGCCTTCTCGATGAGTATAGCCGCTCCTTCAGGGTCTGGAATACCTGCTATTGACGGCACCAGCAGTCCTGTACAAGGAATGCCATTTGAAAGACAGGCCGCTAGGAGGCCGCCAGATATTCCAGCAATAAATGCCGGCGGCGCAGCTTCTGCCGTTACTTTCAAATGACTAAGGTAGTTATGGTCGTCGGACCGCCCATCGCTTGACAGTACTATGGGCTTTCTCCCTGCTTCCGGGATGTTGGGTGCAGCTATGCCTTCGAGAACCATGATCTCCCTGACATCGTTGTTTTTTGCCCAGCTGACGACAGCACTTAACAATGAACGGATGCCGGACAATACCACGGGGGCGTCACATACAAGTACGCAAGCGTTACCCTCATTGTTTGCATAGATACGGAAAGGGTGCCGAAGCCTCCCCCCTATGTACATGACACCGGGGGTAATGAAATCAGAGTCGACGCACGCGATCTGATGCATTTTTTGCTGCTCTATAATGTAGCTCGCACTCATTGCCCCTACGATTCCTGGGCCGGGAAAGCCAGCGACCATGATCGCATCATTCAGCTTTATCTTCTCGTTTCTTGCAACCGGACGGATGACGGTCCTTTCAGCATTAGACTTGGCGTCACCAACTTTCTCGAACCCCTGCGACATGATAGATATGACTCCAAATCGCTCATATGGGTTATGGATCAGTCAAACGCTCTTAACTTCATATAGCGCGTCATACTTATCATGGTTCTATTCAAAAGTTCTGCAGACCAGCCTGCTCAGGCTAACAAAAATGGAACTAGTTGAACCTATTGCTCTGATTATCGCTTTCCCTTCACGATCGTCCTGTAAAAGAGGTCTCCGATTACCGGAAGCTCCAAGTAGTCTATCAGTATTGCTATCCACGCGGCATAGTAGGGGATTTCGACCGCGCTGGATGATCCAAAGAATGCTTCGTAGACCACTTCGTCTGTTATCCAGAATATGTGGAACACCTGAACGGCAAGCATCGCCAGCAGCAATGCGTTCTTGGTTGAGCCCTTCTCATGCTTGTAAATACTAAGCGCATAGTAGGTCAGACCCGCCCCAAGCCCCGGCACCTCGATGTAGTCGATGACTATAAAAAAAGCCAAGAGCGGGCCGCTCGGCTGCAATCCAAGGGCGCTTTCTCCTGTTATCCGCTTCACGACGACATCGGCCGTGAGCCAGTATAGGTGTATTAGCTGGAGCGATATCAGTACGAATGCTATCTTCAGGTTGAGATTCTCGTACCTATGCCAGAATCCAATCAGCTTTTGCAGTGCATTTGAAACGGGCAACCACCTGCTAACTATTCATTAACGGGGACTGTAAAAAGATTGGCATCTTTGTTCAATTGATCCGGGCTAAGAAAACAATCCTTTCCAACCGGATGCCATCAGGACACGCATAACACTTACATTACTTCACTACCATTACTGGACAGGTGGCCTACGTCACTACCAGACGCGGCGCTGCTGAGCCCGATCGGCCATTGGTTCCTGTCATTATGAGGTCAACCCTGTTCTTCTCCCCGTGGTCTACTATGGCCGGCACTACGGAAGTAGGGCTTGCGACAATCTCTGTCTTTACTTTGACGTCTGGGGCAGCAGCGGTTTGAAATAAAGTATGGTTAACTATTAAAGAGAAGACGCACATTAATTATTGATGTGGGGATTTAGCATTTACCTGATGAGGATTGCTGACTACCTTTACGGCCGGCGCGGCAGGAAAAAATGTGACATATGTGGCAAGAAATTCGATAACATCGACGTCATGGAAGAGCATAGAAGAGACCTACACCCGGATGCGGTCACGAGCTAGCGATGGCAGAAAAACTAAGCCAGTGCAGAATTACTGCCAAGTTTATTTAACGGCCCCGCATACATCCCGTCATGACAAGACTAGTTAGAAAGGAAGACAAGGGTCCAATGCCAGTCAAGGTTGGTGGCGAAACAAAGTGGATATGCATGTGCGGTTTAAGCAGCAATCAGCCATTCTGCGATGGCTCACACAAGAAAACTCTGGACGAGCAAGCTGGCAAAGTCTACGTCTACAATAGGGACGGAACGCGGACGGAAGCTCAGTGATGTTTCTCGTGGCTAAAGATTGTAAGTAACGCCGCATTCTTCGCCGCAAGCTCCGCTGTTTTCTCGCTACTGTCTGCGCTTCCTATTATGACTACATCGCCTTCTTGCGGCCTTAACTTCTCCACAAGAATCCTGCGCAC
>DASYSB010000060.1:0-53497 GCA_036003785.1 Nitrososphaera sp. | reverse complement strand
TATGAATGGCTTGAAACGCCCGGTCATCCTGCCTCTGAAAAGAAAGCATTTATGATCCGCGAAAAGGACTGCATATTCTGCATGGCGTGCGAAAACGTATGTCCTCCTCAGGCAGTCAAGATATTCAATAAGGGATAGACTTAGCAAGTAGCTATAAATAGATAGGAAGACATCATTCGTTCTGAGAGCTGATACCATGTACGGTCCAGGCCCCTTTCTATATGTCATATTCCTGATGATTGGCTGGATCCTCATGCTTTACACGCTCAACTTTTACTACCTTGCATACCAGTCACGCAACAACATCAGGCACAACAAAAAGATGCGTCAAAGAAGTGAACTGCCAGCGAATCTCCCGGTCGTCACCATACAGCTTCCATTATATAATGAAAAGTACGTTGCAAAGCGCCTGATAGACGCGGTGTGCAGGATGGACTACCCGAAGGACAAGTTGCACATACAGGTGCTTGATGATTCTGACGACGACACTGTCGATCTAATAAAATCCATAGTAGATGATTCCAGATTCAAGGGTTTTGACATTGTGCTCACGCACAGAACAGACAGGTCAGGCTACAAGGCCGGCGCGCTCAAGGCTGGCATGGAGCACGCTAAGGGTGAGTTTATCACGATATTTGACGCTGATTTTATCCCGCCTGCCTGGTTCCTGAAGAAGGCCCTCGGACACTTTTTCACAGACGAAAAGCTTGGCTTTGTGCAGTGCAAGTGGGGTCACGTCAATGAAAACTACTCTACACTAACAGAAGCTCAAGCGGTGTCGCTTGACCTGCATTTTATGATAGAGCAAAAGGCAAAGAGCTTCACCCACCTCTACATGAACTTTAACGGCACGGCCGGCATATGGAGGACATCGTGCATCAAGGATGCCGGCGGCTGGCACACCACGACGCTTGTCGAGGACCTTGACCTCAGCTACAGGGCGCAGATGAAGGGCTGGAAGTGCCTCTTTTTGGAAGGAGTCGAAGTGGATGCCGAACTTCCGGTACAAATGAACGCTGCAAAGCGCCAGCAATTCCGCTGGGCCAAGGGCTCGATACAGGTGGCGCTCAAATTGCTGAGCGACGTCATGCTACACCGTAGAGTGCCAGCAGACACCAAGGTCCAGGCTTTTATACAGCTTACAAGGCACATTGTAAGCCCATTATTTCTTGCTCAGTTTCTGATATTTCCGATGCTCCTCGCCATGAACTACGAGCTTTACACCGTTGGTTGGGCGCCGCTCATCTCTGTGTTCATGTACACGATGATGGGGCCAGGCGGATATCTGCTTGTCATAAGCCAGACTTGGAACGGGAACGCAAGCATGTGGCGCGAAAAGGCAAGACAGTTCTTTTTCCTGATGTTCTTTTCGTCAGGAATATCTGTCAACAACACGGTGGCGGTGTTTGACGCGGTGTTTGGCAAAAAGAACGAATTTCTGCGTACGCCTAAGTTTGGCATCGTGAACAAGGATGACGATTGGAGAAACAAAGAGTACGTGCTGCCCTTCACAAAGACCACGCTCCTAGAGATATTCTTTGCAATTTATGGCTGCATGGCAGTATTCATCTCGCTGGCCTCGGGCAACGCAATCTTTGCGCCCATGATGGCAGTCCCGACAATTGGATTCATTTATGTCGCATACCTGAGCATAGTGCATTCATCGTTTAGGAAAAAGAACAAAAGGGGTTTGCCGCGCAGGCCGTATGCTTCGGCCATTGTCACAGGCAAACATAATCTCGGTAGCAGCACGACAATAACTTCAAGCATCACCCAAACTCGAAGTCTGAACCAACAGGTGGTGCTCGCAGGAGTGCTCGCATTTCTGGTAATGGGAGCTGGCATTGCGTATTATGGTTATCAGACCACAATGTATCCAATAAACAAAGCCGTAGGGTTCATGTCGCGGGCCCAGACTGCACAGACGCCGGAGCAGTTGGCGGAATACGCTGAACTGACCAAAGACCTGACGCCTGCAAAGGGTAACCCTGTCTGGCTGTTTCCCACCCCACGAACGGACTTTGCACTTATCCAGGAAAACCTAGACGGCATACTGATGCGGGCCGAGGCTAGCTCGATGATGGTACCGCACAGCGAAGAGTACAACATGGCAATGAGAGACATGCACAAGTCAGTAATGGCGCTCAATTTCAACCTCATGGAGGCGGTCCCCTACATGTACATAAGCTTCAACAACATCGTGATGGCGGGCCTGTGGGTAGCCGCAGTAATTGCCATATTTGCGGCCACAAGAAAAGCGAGAGCAAGAGTACAATTAAAGACAGTTTGAAGTAAAGCGCATGCATCTATTTTTTGCATCATTGAAACTAGTGAAGCCAACAAGATCACTAATACCGATCAGCATTCCATTAGGTCTCTTCGATCAGGGACAGAAGTTTATAGCTCAGTTCTCATGCTCTAGGACTGATAAAGTACTCTAATGCCAAACAAGTTGAGGTCAGATACCCTAGTACTTTCATCACAAAGCAGAAAGAGTATTCATCATCCCATGAGAAGGATTGCATTTTACAATATTAACTCTTTGGATTATCATGGTGTAAAGAAATTTACCAAAACTGCTGCAGGCTATCACGTCGGGATTTAAATAACAATTTTGATCGTCTATCTCATGACCGCAGAGGAAAAACTAGTCAAAAGAATCCTGTCTGTGGGGTCGGCTGGCATAAAAAAGACCGATCTGCGCAAGGAACTCGGAGACGTTGAAGAAGTGTTAGAGAAGGTCATTAGCAAAGGCGAAGTTTTTGTAGACAAGCGCGCCGGTGCTTACTATTGCTTCCACAAGACACACTATGTCCAGAGCCTGCTCAATTCAGACCCAAGGTTCAAGCTGACGTACGACATGATACAGTCATTGCAAGTATCAATCAGCAGCTCCAACAAAGAGCTTACGCGAACGGTTGAAACACTTGCAAACAACATTTCCAACCTTGCAAGGTTCGTGTTGGAAATAAAGAACGACCAGCAGTCGTCAGTCCATCAGCAGATGATCGCAACAGACGTTCGGATGCCTTCTGGTCCAAGAAGGGCAATGAGCGTTCACGATTTCAAGGAAGAGTTTGACGTCGCACTGGTCAACTCTGGCTCGTCGATAGGCTGGGTGGAACTCGCCAAGCTGCGAAACGAGCTGTGCGACAGGTGTAACATTACTGCAGACGAATTCTACAGGCTCGTTGCCGAACTGACAAGCATGCACGTGGATAGGTACGAACTTTCCACAGGAGGCGGGGAAGGCGTTATGGTAAGGGGGCTACTCCACGGATTCGTGAGGTGCATATAATGTATCCTTACGAGCTGGACCGCAACCCATATCCAAGCAGCCCGACTCCGACGCTCATTGATGCCAAGATACTCGGCGGCAAAAGGCACAAAGAGGCTAAGGCTGCCATGCTTTCCTGCATTTCCGATCTTTATTCAAAGGTGAGCGCAGGGATTGCCACGGACAAGGACTTCCGCCTTGTTACCGTGATACAGGATGTCGGATCCGGCAAGACGCATCTGGCGCTCCACACAAAGGGGCTGAAAGAAGTGTCAGACAACACAGTAGTTTCGTACGTTGATCTTTCTCAGATATCGCCCCGCAACATGCACAGCCTTTACAGCGCAATGCTTGCCGGCTTTACTGACGACTATTCCGCCAGATTAAGGCAGGCAGTAGTCAACTACCTCCGCGAAAAGGCTGAACGAAACATATCAAGAGCAAGAAAGATATTCCACTATGGTTTTACGGACTCGCTGACGGGCAAGACGCTTGAAGACAAGGCGGCACAGCTATTGCGAAATGAACTAGTGCCCAACTATGAGGCCATCACCGACACTTTGGGAAAGGAATTCTCGCCAGTGGAAATCGCGATACTAAAACTTGTGATCGAAGGCAAGTTCAGGGCTGATGCCCAGAACGTCGCGACACTTGAAGATATCATCGCAAGCCTGGCTGCTCTTGCGAACCTGAACCTTAAGTTCCTGCACAGGCTGACTCTGTTCCAGATAGACGAGTTTGATTCTGACAAAGAGTCGGTCGAATTCGTTAAGGCAGTGATCAACGCGCACCTGCCGGCGACGACACTGATGCTGATATTCACACCATCTTCGTATGAGGAGATACGCAGATCAAATGCTTCCGTCTTTGACAGGATGGAAAAGGCAAACTACAAGATTGATATTGCCGGTTCTAACACACTGGAAGAGATAATGGACATCTTGCTTGAGTACATCAGGCACCACGACGCGACAAAGAGCTTTACCGAGGATCAGGAACATGAGCTTGCGGCAAAGGTCAAGGTGATCTATGATGAGTTCTCTGACTTTCGTAACGTGCGCTCGATGCTCAACATAATGTACCACGCTACAGAAAATGCAGGCAAGCGCAGCATTGCCACAATCGATGAGCAGGCGATAGACGATACAATAAAGAATGTCTACCCGGGCCTGAGAATTAGAGGCAGCGTGATGGATGTCCCAATCTCGGACTTTATCAAGATTAGGCGCAACTGCAATGACATTTCTATGCTCGAGTCAGGCGTCAGAAGCGCAGTCAAGGACCTTGTCAATTATGCCCACGAAGTTGGAGTGGTGGCAAGGCCCCACTCGACAGGCACCAAGGGCAATGGAATTGACGTTATTTTCAGCGACCCATATGGGACAAAGGTCGCTGTCGCAGTAGTCATTAACAAGGATCATGCAAAGAGCTTTGAGCAGATATCAAACACGCTGAAGTCAACAGGCTTTGTGGATAAGCTGGTAATACTGACAAACGCTAATACCAGCGGCGGAACGAACGGGAGCACGCTTGTCAATATTGACCGGTGCAAGATGATAGACCTCATCTACTTTAGCGACAAGTACAAGAACAACGACATGCAGCAGGACGACTCACAACGCGCGATTCTGCTAGCAAAGTCGATAAGACTCTGCTAGCTTACATGACTATTGTTTTTCCCTGTCCAACGGGAAATAAGACAGTTGTCAACTCCTAATAAATATCAGGTCTTCCGACAGAGCATGAAACATAAATTCTTTTATGAATGAGTTGCCATTTGTTGGTATGGGAGAAAGCGGGATAAACGACGATCCGCGTTTTCAATGCAACATATGTGGCAACAGGGCTGACTTTGTGGTGCAGCTAGAGCTAGTTAAGGGGAGTATGAAATACAATACTCTGCACAGCGAGCAGATGCCGTTTTATCTCTGCGGGGCTCATGAGTACCTCTACAAAAAGATGCAAAGTAGCATAGAGCTTAAAGATTATTTCAGAGAAAAAATAAGGGAACATCAGTAGATGCCCAAGAGAAACTTTAGGACACTTGAAGAGTTCAAGGCCAACCTCCACAAGGAGGGCATCACACTCGTCGAGTTCTCAGGCTCCAAGATGCCATGCATTCTGGTCAACCAAAAAAAGTACGAAGAAATGCTTCATAGGGGATACAACAAGAAAGTGCGGGCAGACGCCTTGCTTGACATTTTCTACGACGGGCAAGACGTGTTTGTGGACGTACAGATAAAGTTCCTTGACACAGACTTTGAGGCGAACTATTTGCTGTACGCAAACAACATGATCGAATTCTTTGAGGCGCTGGCAGAAAGTGGACTGATCTCACTTGCACCAGACTCATCAGCGTATACAAATTCGCAGAACATCTTCATTATCCAGCTACCAAAAAAAGACGCCGCAGAAAAGGCACTTGAAATAATCAAGGCCAATGCAAAAAAGCGTGATTAATAACAGGCTCTGACTAATTTTACCTAATGCCGCGCAGTAAAAAGGAAAGTAATGACAAAGACAGTCAGGGCGTGCCTCCAGAGATAGATACCCACTTCCAGATGTACGGCAAACATGCTTGGGAAGTAGAGTACGGCGAGCGGTGCCCAACATGCAATAAAAGGATAGACGAATTTGGCTTTTGCGCCTGTGGAAGCAGTCAATAATATTTAGGAATTTCAGTAGGCCGAAGAGTCATGAACAGGTGGGAGATTGCTTCAAAAGCTCAGCACGATGGACGTCAGGAAAATCATGAAGAATGCGACGGCCGGGATTTGAACCCGGGTTACCAGATTGGCAATCTGATGTCCTAGACCAAACTGGACGACCGTCGCACGCAAAACTATCGATGCTACAACGTTATTTAAAGCGTACGTGCTACAGAAGCAAAATTATCGTAGAATATCCTCTGCTTTCCGTAACATAATCGCCTTCAACTTCTTCCACAACCGCCGTGAGAGAAATGAGATCATGCCTTTGGCAACTCTTGGCGTCAATGATGATGTAGTCGTCAAGAATGTCTGCAGCCTTCATGCTTTCCATGCTTAGTGAAAAATTCACCGGTGAGCTGGCACTGACGAGCAAGAGTTGGTCTTTCTGGTAATTGCCAACACGCGTGAGCCGGCCAGGACGCGGCGTCGCCCTAATGTTCATCTTTATCTCGCCAACAGGGTGTGTGGTGTAGTAGTTCATTTTGTTTACAAAGATGTCAAACTTGAACGGGTAGCCTGCGGCATTCTCTGCCATCTTGTTTACGCCATCGTTCATGACAATATCTACCTTTTTGATCGTGCTACCATATTTTACTATCCAGTCGTTAGTTGTTTTTACAATGTTGCTTATCACAGCTTTTCTCTTCGCAGTTTCCTGTTCGCCCAGCTGATAGCGATCGACCCAGTCCATATAGTCCCGGCTGATGTCCGTTATGAACTCTGTGCAGGTATTCTGGTAGTCCTCAATACTGGTAGCCCGTTCAGAACCAGTGTCTGCCGCAAACATCAATGTTGGTGACGCAAGCCATCATAAAAATGTGAACTACTTGGCAAGCAGTTCAGCCATTTCTTTTGCTTGATAAGTTATTATCATGTCCGCGCCAGCCCGCTTGATAGACGTAAGAAATTCGGTCATCACCGCATTCCCGTCTAACCAGCCGTTCATGGCTGCCGCCTTGACCAGCGCGTATTCGCCAGAGACGCTGTAGGCGCATATCGGCAGGTTAGTAGCCTGCCTTGTTTTGTAGATCAGATCAAGGTAAGGTATAGCAGGTTTTATCATCACAATGTCTGCGCCTTCGGCAACATCCGTCTCTATTTCGCGCATTGCCTCTTTTGCATTTGAAAAGGGCATCTGGTACGTCCGCCTATCGCCAAATTCTGGTACCGAGTGAGCCGCGTCGCGGAAAGGTGCGTACAGAGAAGATGCTTGCTTTGCCGAATACCCCATTATCGCGACGTCTGAAAACCCTGTAGCGTCAAGCCCTTTGCGTATTGCCCCCACCTGCCCATCCATCATGGCAGAGGGCGCGACAATGTCGGCGCCGGCCCTTGCGTGGCTGACCGCAACCTTTGCAAGGGTGTCGATGCTCCTATCGTTGTCTATTTTCTTGTTCATAACAAGCCCGCAGTGCCCATGCATCGTGTAATGGCACAAACAGACATCGGTTACTATCGCCACTTTGCTCCCAAACTGTTTGCGCACAAGTTCGATCGACTTTTGGACTATTCCACGAAAGTCGAAGGCTGAAGTTGCTTCTGCATCCTTGCGGGATGGAAGGCCAAACAGGATTATTGCGGCAATGCCAAGGTCGAGAATGTGGCCGACCTCGGCGTCAAGCCTCGAGAGGGGCAATCTTTGGATGCCCGGCATCGAGCCAATTTCTTCCGGTTTTTTCAGCCCTTCCTGAACAAATACTGGCGCTATTAGGTCCTTGGCTGAAAGGCGAGTCTCCTGCAAAAGGTCGCGCACAGCCGGGGTGGTCCTCAGGCGCCTTAGCCTGACGTTTGGAAAAGCGTTACTGCTACTGCTTTTCTTCATACTTGAACAACTTGGCTACTATTTTCATCAGATCTTCGCTTTCGCCTTCCTCTACCACCTTTCTGAGATTGTTCATGGGGGTTGAAAGGACGCCTTCAACAATGGCATAGGAAAGCCGCTCTACAACTCTGAGTTCCTCGGGCCCAAGCTTTTTGCCAAGCATCGCTAATGCCTTTTTCACTTCCCGATCCCTTATCGTGTCGACATTCTTGAACACTGACACGACGACAGGTTCAGCCTTCATCCTCTTCATTATCATGTCGATTGACTTCATTTCACCGTCGATCAACTTCTCCGCAGAATTGATCTCTTTCATGCGAGAGCGCATATTCTTGCCAACAAGCTCGGCGATCTGATCCATGTTTATGAGCTTGACGCCGTGGATAGTTGCAACCTTTTCGTCGACCGTCCTAGGGTTTGAAAGGTCAAAGATCATCATGCCTTCACGCCGGTTCTTCATGGCATTCTCTATTCTCTCAAAAGTAATAAGCCGGTACGGCGCAACCGTCGCAGTGAATATGACGTCAACCTTCCGCAGCAATTCAAGCGCACTATCAAATGGAATTGGAGTTCCGGCCACCGTCTCAGCAAAGGACTGGGCCCTTTCGGGAGCCCTGCTTGCGACCATAAAGTTGATGTCGTGCTTTTTGAGTACCTTTGCTACAAGGCTTGCTGCTTCGCCTGTCCCTATTAGCATTATTGTCCTATCCTTCAGGTCGTCAAAGTATTCCTCAGCTAGGTTCACCGCGACAGACGCGATTGAAACGTTGCCCTTGTTAATGCCAGTTGAGGTCCTGACCCTGCTTCCAACTTTGACTGCTCTGTCAAATATCAGGGACAAATTTGAGCTCGCATAGCGGCCAGAGCGCGAAAACTCCACGGCCCTTCTTACCTGTCCCAATATCTGATCTTCGCCAACTACAAGCGAGTCAAGCCCAGAAGCAAGCTTCATCAGGTGGATCACCGCTTCCCTGTCTCTGCTGATTTCAACATTTACAAAGTCGTTTTCTGTAAGCCCGACCGAAGAAGCCCACTCTTCAAGCAGCCTGGTCTCGTTGGGATCTTTTGCCGCAGCAAATACTTCGACCCTGTTGCACGTCTGCAAAATGATGCACTCTTCAAAGCCTGCCTTCTTCAAGAAAGCCTTGTGTGCGCCATCAATATCCTTGAATGCAAATTTTTCAAGCAGATGAATCGGTGCGTTGCGATAGGTGACGCGTGCATTAACAACATGAACTGGCGTGATTGCTGGTGCGGTCTTGACAGCTGCCGTCATTTTGTGCTTTTCCTCTCCCATTTTTGCAACAGCTCTATCGTCGCGCTTTTAGCATCTTCAATCCTGTCTTCCTTAATAAGGTTCTGGATTCGCCTGTCCTTTATCAGAGAATAGAGGAACTCCTTGCGCTTGCCAACTGTTTTAATCCTTGGCCGCGCGGCCAGCCGGGCAAATTCTTGTAATCTTGCGTTGTCAATGTCTGCCTTTCTGATTATCCTGCGAAGAACCCGCTCAGCCCTGATCCTCACGTTGCGAGCCATTATTGGGCTCTTGCCCGAAGTAGAAATTGCGACCTGCATCACGCCCTCTATATTGACGATTGATGCGTAGGAGAAATCGCTGACTGCTGGGTCATCTGCCGCATAGACGAACGCGCCTATCGATCGGCCTTTTTCAACTATCTTGCGGTTCAGCTCGTGGTCATTAGTTGCCGCCAGCACCAGAAACACGTCGTTGAAATCTTCCAGGATTCTGGTGTCGCTGAGTCTCGCCTTGACAAGCTCTATTTTGCCAAGGGTTGCCTGGTCTGTCAGAAAGCGGTTTATCCTGTTGCTGATCACTGTTATTCTGCAGCCTTGCCCTAGGAGCCCGCGAACCTTTCTGACTCCCTCTGTCCCGCCACCTATAACTATGGCGTGTTTGCCCCTGACATTCAGGTCAACAATCAACTATAACACCGGCTACAGACAATGGAATTTGGTTACTTTTCTTTATTTAATCGTTCAGTTGGGTGCAGGAATTGCCTAGTGCGCAACCTTTTTGAGGTAATTTGCGTCAACTGTTACCGGTATCTGATAGGGCGAATCGAGCAAGACGACCGTTGCCTCTTGCTTCTCGTAGTCAACGCGTGTTATCTTGGCCTTCATTGACTTGAATGGGCCGGCAATGACTTCAACTGTGTCGTCAACACTAAGCTCTGACACCGCTGGCTTTTTCACTAGGTACCCTTCAATGTCTTTGAATGGCAGATCTCCCCTTATCTGGCCGCGGACATGCCTTATGCTTGCAAGTGCTTCGTACGCAACATTGGAATCCGGAGCTTCCACAATGATGTATCCTTTAAAGCTGTCAAGCACCATGACCGAGCGGATCCCGATCTTTTTGGCTTTTACTCTTACCTGAATCTGGCCTGCCACGACCCGCTCTTGTCCCCCTGTCGTTCGTATGGCAAAGAACTTGGAGTCAATTGCCGGCGTAGGCTGTTGAGGCGGCGGGGGTGAAGATGTTGGAGGACCGACTGCTTCGATTGTTGCCCGCTCTTGTTCCTCTCCATGCTGAGGCATATGGATCTGTTGTTCAGCAGACCTAGTCTCTGTCTCAGAATTCTGATTATCGTCATCAAGTTTGACATTCTCGACCTCTATCCCTTCCTCTTGGGCATCGTTTACCCTATCGCTCATTTTGTTAGGTATGCGAAGGACTGATGCAATTTATAAATTTACTTAGCCAGAATAATGCTAAAATTACAATTGTTCGCAGAAACTCTAGATTGGATAACCATGTTCTCGTAGCCTCAAGCCAGGATTTGGCAAGCATGACAATGACTGACTACCTAAAGGAGAGCGCAGGATTTGCAAGCAACGGTAAGTCCTACAGGTCGCCGCGCAGCGAAAACGTCCAGCTTTATGTCGCCTCCAGCAGCTTGTTAACTCTGGAAAACCTTGACGAAAACTATCCTGATGCCCGTTCATTCATTTTCCTCTCAAAGCACAGGTCAGAGAGCCAGATTCCAACGCTCACTTGCCACTGTCCTGGCAATTTTGCCGAAAACCCCTATGGCGGAAATCCAAAGGAAATTGCAATATCTTACCCAAGCCTGCAGAAAGGATATTTGAAGGCGATAACGGCTGCCAAGCGCAAGGTTCCAGAATATGATATTATCATAGAGGCTACACACCACGGGCCGACATCGCTGAAAAAGCCTGTTCTGTTTGTAGAGCTAGGCTCATCGGAAAAACAGTGGGGCGACAGCAATGCTGCAAGAGTCATATGCGAAACGCTGCTCGGCATGATTGACAACGGCATTGAGTGCTGTGAAAAAGTGGGAATCGCGCTCGGCGGCACGCATTACCCGACTAAGTTCAACAGGCTGTTGCTGGAAACAGAGTTTGGCCTTGCAGCGGTGGCATCAAAGCACAATCTTGAAGCAGTTGACGAGCAGATGCTGCATCAGATGATAGAAAAGAGCGTGGAGAAGGTTACGTTTATTGTTGTAGACATTAAGGGCCTTGGAAGCCAGAAGGACAGAATAATGAAAATGGCGGAAAAAACCGGGCTTGAAATATGCAAGCTATAGCGTTATTTTGAAATACATGTCTGCCGCTGAATGCATATGCACAAACAGCTAAAGGCAAACGATGTTTACAACATACTTGTCAGAATTCCGGAAGGCAAGGTCACTACTTATGGCGACATTGCCAAGGTCCTTGGACATCCAGGCGCTTCGCGCGCAATCGGCAGGATTTTGAATAACAACCCAAACCCAATTGTCGTACCATGTCACAGGGTCGTCATGTCAAACGGCAATATAGGTGGCTACGCCTTTGGCAAGGCCAAGAAAAAGGAGTTGCTGAAAAAAGAAGGTTTGCGTTTTATGCGCGATAACATGCATGACTTTGCAAGATGCAGGACAAACCTTACCAAATTGCGCTAGCGGGATTTGACTTCTTTTACAAGCTCGCGCAGGTGCGCAAGCGATCTTACCTGGCCACCGTTGACTTTCTTATATAGCTGCCAGTAGGTCTCGTTGGCGATGTCCTTCCTTTCCTTGAGAACTTTGAGGTGATAACGCATCGACCTAACCCTTATCACATAAACTTCTTTCTTTCCGACCCTTGCCGTTTTTTTGCCCTTCTTTGAGCCGGGTCCCTTACCGTGAACCTTCCAGACCGAGCGCTTTTCAATCGCCCTGCGCCTCGAAGTTCCCACTGGCTGGACTGTCCATATCGCGCCACTCTTCACGAGCGAGCGTATATTTTCACGCGTAATTGAGTCAGCAACGTCTTCGAGTCTATCGGGCTCGAAGCGGATCCTGTTGGCTCCAACGCCAAGGATCCTTGCTACAAGCTCGCGCTTTTTTGCAATGTTGACCACCATTATTCCTTCTTCGCCTCTTCTTCCTTCTTTGGCACCAGCTTGCCAGCGTTCAGTACTTTGATGCCAAGCTCACTGGCTTTCGCGATTATCCCTATCCTCTTTCTTTTGCCTACTGTATGTCCAAGCCTCGCCGCGTCCTTTTTCGGATCCAGCTTCGCCAGCTCGGCCATGTTGTGAACGATGTTGTCAGTGTAACCGGACGGGTGAAGGCCCCTTGCCACTCTCGGACCTCTGTAGCCGATCTTGACTATTGCCGGCATGCCTGACTTTTGCTTCCTCATCTTGTTGTCTTTGCCCTTGGGCTTTCTCCAGTTCTCGGCCAGCCTGTCGTACCTCCAACTCTCCTGCCTGATGAACTTAGGCCGCCTTTCCGCAATCTTTTTCCTGGCCGCTAATATTTCCTCATTAATCACCATGGCGATACTTAGAACACAAGACTCCTCCATAACAATAAATATGTTACTGGCTTTTCTTCATTGCAAAGAGCGTGAGAGTGTAGCAAGATCCCTTGTATGTCACATTAACTGAAAGAGAGACGTATCTAGGGTCTTCGGCCGTTTTCGCGAACTTCAGTGCACCCCTTATCGTTTCTATCTCTTCTTTGTAAAGCCGGCGAGAATAGTCCCACATACCCGGGTGCGTGTTTGTATTTGCCGCGGCTTCGAGAACCTCTGAAACGGCCGGGATCTCAAGCGTCTGCTCATTGACGCTCGCGGCCTGACCGCCGCTTCTGCAGGCTCTTACCTCGAGCCAGGTGTCATCAAGTTCCAACACCGATTTTTGTATTCGGGTGCATTATATTGTTACTAAGAATGGAGCGCGCTGAATATTTAATAAGTAATAGCAACATCAATAACGAGTCATCAGCAAAACGTCTTATTAAGACGATTATGGTGAGTAATGCTTGGCAGAATCAACCATGAGTGCCGACGGGGAAAAGGGCAATCGACATGTGTACATGCCGGACGAGCTCGTGCGCTTTATCCAGCGCAACACATATTCGCTCCTCATCAAAGGCTTTGCCGGCACCGGTAAAACAACACTTGCTCTAACTATCTTGAAAGCACTTGGAAGCAAAAACAACTTTTTCTATATTTCAACGAGAGTCTCTCCAAAGCAGCTTTTCCAGTATTATCCATGGCTTGAAAAGTTTGTCGAACAGCCAAAGTCCACAAACCCAGGGGACGCGCAGGATCATGGGTTGATGCCAAGTTTCGAGGATGCCAGGCTTGATGAGCCTGAGTCGCTTTTTGAGCGCATAACCAACCAGCTGATGGACATCAAGTCGCCAATAATCATTATCGACAGCTGGGATGCCATCGCGTCTTTCATGGACAAGGAGGCGCGCCTGAACAACGAGAGGGTTCTCCAGACTTGGAGGGAGAGAGCAGGAGCCAAGCTGATATTCATAAGCGAATATCCTGCTGACACCACGCTTGACTTTCTTGTTGACGGCATTGTAGAGCTAAAACAAAACTACCACGAAAATGTGCGGGTGCGTGAAATATTCCTACTCAAGCTCCGGGGTGTGCGTATAGAAAGGCCCTCATACATCTATACGCTCGACAATAGTATCTTCCGCAGCTTTGCACCTTACAGGCCAGTCAAGTTCAAGCCAGAGCCGCGCAAAAAAACTGCCACCGACAACGAGATTGCAACACCGGATCATATCAGGAGCGGCTACCCTGTTCTGGATGGTTCACTTGGCGGCGGCTTTCCAAGGAAGGGCGTGGTCCTGCTCGAACTGGACTCGCACGTAAACACTGTGGTCGCCATGGCGTTTCTTGAGAGGATGGTTTCAAACTTTGTTTCAAGCAACAATCCTGTCCTGTTCCAACCATTTGACTGGATGGATCCACACACCATTATGAACTACCTTGGGTCGTCAATGCCTACAGGCAAAAAGAGCCTCTTCAAAATACTGTGGACAGGAAAGGTAGGAGACAATGCCGAGAACATCATATTGCCGAACAAAAAACAGCATAACGACCCATCGATAGCCGCACTTGTCCAGATGAAACAAAAGCACCGCGGAAGACTACTACTGAACATCATGGGGACTGACATCATGCAGAGGTCCTATGGCCAGAAAGGCCTAAGGACTGGGATCGAAACCCTTTTGTCCGATGTTAGAACAAGCGCGGATCTCTCCATAGCTGTTATCAGCTACTCGCAAGAGGATGTGCTCAACTACCTTTCAGAAGTTTCAGACATGCACTTGCGTTTTCTGATGATAAATGACACGCTATTCCTGCAGTCGCTCGTCCCTGCATCGACCCTGTATTCAGTGGTGTTTGACGGGCACCAGATCAGCCTCGAGTCGGTCGTGTGATCACGTACTTAGGTGATAGTACTCGTCGGCCAGATTTTCTTCAATCCCAACGGGCAAAAGCTCCTTCATCTGATCATAGTATGACAGGAACCTGCCACCTTTCGGCGTTATCCTGTAAAGCGTCTTGTCACCATTATTCACTTCGTGCACAAGGCCACTTTTGATTAGTGAATCAAGATACAATTTGCACTGGTCGTTGCTCAGCATCGCCTTGTACATGATCTTGGTGCGGGTCTCCTCCTTGTTCACTGACTTCAGTATAGCTGCAATTACTTCGTATCGGCTACGGTTCTTCATTCGGCCGATTGAAATACAACATACATCATATATGAGATATTTCATATAAAATACGAACATATATCTCAGTAACAATCTTCTTTGCTAGTGTCTCACGTTCCCAAGCTTTTGTTTATTCAATAACTCCCTGTTCGACTGATCTCATGTGAGCGAGGCAGGTGGGGCTCTTGTGAAAAGCGAAGCCAATTGCTTGTAGTGCGCGATGAATTTCTTGCCCAGATCCGTCGTCCTGTATATGTAGCGCTTTGAGCTTGGGCGTTCCTGTATTGTTTCTAGCATTTCGCTGTCCAGTAAGAATTCAAGATACTGGTTTATCTGCTTGGAGTTGAGGTTGCAGCGATACATGACGTGTGTTTTCCTCGCTCCATTTTCACACATGAGCAAGATGAATTCTATTATCTCTAACCATCCCCTGTTACTCCAGCCTGCAGCATTTAGAGGCAACTTACTACAGAAACTCTATTCGTATTGGATTTAATGCTAAACGTACTTTTTAAGCCAACAAGAACATAGAAGATTTCTAGGTCAGCTAAAATACTACGGGCGAGACGAGGCCGCCATCTTTGATGAGGTGGTTCCTCCACACTTGCTCTGTCCTTATCATGCCAAAATTGACGGCGTAGTCTATAAAACAAGGCGAAAGGTTACTTGCATTTCTGATCTTTTCTGCAGTACTTATCTGATGCCGAACCCTGCGCTGCCCTTCCTTAAGCTCGAACAATCGCGACAAAAGCTCGCTAATAGGTTCGCTGGCGCTAACCATTTCTGCCCGTTTTAACAGGAGCGGCTTTATCATTTCCTCGTATTCTACATTCTGTTTTTCAAGCGACTCCAGGTAAAGGTCGATATTTTCTGTAGGCATCGATGCCGTGGCTTCTGATTGACCTATGCCATCATAGATATCCCTTGAAGGCCACAAAAGAACAAGTGGCAGCCCAATCCCGAGCTTTTTGCTGACTATGTTCCCGTCGACGAGGTAGCCTATGCCTCCTGTCCCTGACATATAGCAAGAGATTCCAAGGTCCCTCGCAAGTAAGAGAGGGATCGGAATAGCCCGTGGAGATAGGTTGTTGACAACCTTGCCAAGGTCTAGATTGTCTGGGTTGCCGAGGTTCAGCTCCTGATCTTTCTTGCATGACATGCAGGGTCCTGCAAGCACGATGTTGCTGTTCTTCGTTGCTATTTTGGCAGGCGCCTTACTTCCGCATTTGCAGTGGAGCCAGACCGGGGCGTGAAGATGTGAAGAAGCGCTGACGCCTGTGTCGATCCCATGACTCATTAACAAGTTTTCTGCACGTCTGAGCGCATCAGAATACATGCTCGAATTCGAAATCAGAAAGGTAATGCCGTTCTCAAATACAGTGGGTATTTCTGATAGCCTGACAAAGAGTGAACTGTAGTTCCACGTCTCATTAACGACTCTTGACATGAGAAATGAGTTCAGGTCCGCGTGCGATGCGGCCCTTCCATGCGAAGCTTCGACGTGATGCCAGAACTGTTCCAAATTGTCGAAAAGCATGTTCTTGTCGAAGCTTGCCGCGCTCTTTCTTATCCATGCCTTGACCTGACGCTTCCAGTTGTGTACCACCAGGTGACTGGGGACTGGCATGTTGCAGACCATCTGCCAGCGCTTTGACTCACTGACGGGCAATCGCAATTCCATCACGCCGGATGAATGTTGCAAGCTGGGCAACTGCGCCAGCCTCAGCCAGGACTCATCAATAAAGTCGTGGTCCACCACGACGAAGAGGTTGACTACCTTGCAGTCCTTGTCAAGCCCTTCGACAGCATTTCCTAAGGTTTCTAGGAAGACTATTTTTTTAAAGACGCCACCATAGGCAAAGAGGTTTGGCTGGTGCGTAGAGACGACTATCCTTGTAGTCGGATCGTCTAAGAGCTCGATGCTTCTTCTTACCTTGTCTGTGAGTGTGCCGGCTTCAGAATGAAATTTTTTGATAAACGACTTTAGTATCACGCGGTTGCGCAGGACAAAGTCGCTCGCCAAGATCTTTTGCGATGCTACATGATTTACAGCGTCGGCAAACTTTTCCGGTATTGACTTAGTAAACTCTAAAACAAGCGGGTCATTCAACTGGTTAAATTTAGCGAACAGTGCTCCTACCCGCGGTGCTTGGTCGACTACTGTTAGTGGACCTGACATTTCATGTCCCTCTAAACCAGCTCAATTATCTCCTTAGGACTGGTCGCCCCGGCGATCTTGGGTATGCGGTCATTTGGAACCTTCCAGAGCTTAAACTCTTTGCCGAAGCACATTTTTAGAACCTCAAACGCCTCCACGTAATTTATCGACGTATTGAGTCTGCTCTGCAATGCGCGGTATTCGGCAAGGCCCTTGATCGCGTTTGCCTTCAAGTAGAGTTTGCTCTGCTGAGACCAGAATATCTTGATAAGCTCGACCTTTTCGTCGACGACATCGGAAATATCGTAATAGACTTGGGGCTTAAAGTCCTTGGTGAGCGGAATTTCGTACGACATGATGTTTGGAATGAACCTTCCGGCCTCGATTGTGGATGACGCGACGGCGCGGTGGTCATGATGTACGTCGCCAAGTGAATGAGTGATTATTAGGTCAGGATCAGCTTTGTTGATAAAGAACTCAATATGGTTTATGAGGTCAGTATTGCTTGCGTTGAGTCTTGTGTCTTCAAAGTTATCGATCCACAATGCTCTTGCCCCGATGAACTTTGCCGACTGCATTAGTTCTTTTGTTCTCTGCTGCGGGTCTCCAGAAGCCGCTCCCCTTGTCAAAGTATACATGTATATCTCATGCCCCTGCCTTGCTGCCTTGATTAAAAGTCCGCCACAGCCCAACTCTACGTCATCTGGATGTGCTCCTATAGCTAGAATGTTCACGAGTCAACTCATAATTGCGTTTATTTATTACTGAACTAACCTTCTTCTATTGAATTCAATTTGTTTCTAGAAGTGTAGCTTGAATGATTCTAAGTGGAGAAAAATACTCTTGGGTTAAAAATTGGGCGTAGAAGGCTTGAGTGGAATGCAGGTAAAAACATGGTTACAGAGGCTTACAGACGAATCTAACTTATGGTTCAACGCAGTGAAGGCGGAAGACGAAGGAAACTTTGAGAGCGCCATTCGATATTACATGAAAGATGCCATGGAATGCCTAGGGCAGCGCTCACTTGTCAGGGCAGCACTAAGCTGCTCCTGCGCTGCTAATTGTCTAGCAAGGATGGGCGCTTTGTCACTGGCATGCAAGCTGTATTCAGAGGCGGCCGGCATTTACGTTGAAAATTCTGACGTTGCAATGTCGGAATCAATTAGAGAAGCCCTGTGGTCGCTCCAGGAAGCTTTTGAAAATTATGCCCTTGCAGGAGATAGCACCGCAGACACGGTGCGCGAAAAGTACGCAACCCTCGCTGCTAGGACGAGCCCGTTTTCCAGGGCAGAGCAGGCCGCCAAGGAACTGGAATCGCGCAGACCAGAAGTAATCAAACCGGATCCAAAAAAGAAGGAAGCCAGCGTTCCAGACGGGCTGGCCCGCGAAATTGACAACTTTGTTAAGGCAAGAAAGTCTGGTGCGGCAAAGAACAACTCATTTGATCCAAGTTATGTCCTAAGATCAATAAACATGAATGGAGGTAGCAGACTGGATGAAAAAAGTATTGCTAGTTAACTGGGATAGCTACCCCAACATTATGTCCGGTGGGGTCTATTCGTGGGAAAAGACACTCGTTGAAAGTATGTCGGAATACGAATTTACGATCGTTAACCTACTCTCAAACCCAAGTGTCAACGGTAGGTTCACCGTCCCTTCGCACGTGAAGCAGGTAATAGATGTCCCGCTCTTTGGTTCAAATAGGTACGAGGAATTTTACACCGAGCCAAGCAGACCACTAATAGAAAAGATAGCGCGCACAAAAGATCGCGTCATAGTACAACAGTTCATTCCACTTTTCAGACAATTCCTTGCAAACATGTTTTCAAACGACTGCAACCCGGCGCAGCTATCTCAGATTATCTACAAGCTGCACAAGTTTCTTTCAATTTACGATTCTAAAAAGTGTCTGGAAAACACGCTTGCGTGGGAAACCTTTCTTGACCAGCTCGAACGAGACCCACTCTACCGCGAAATGACGATGAAAGAAGCGCTGACTGCATTCCAGATCGTACAGCGCAACATGCAAATACTGTCGCTCGAGACACCGAAGGTCGATCTCGCGCACTGCTCCCTTGCGTGGTTCCCAGCAATGATAGCAATCTCGGCCAAAATTGAACACGGATGCCCGATCATAATCACAGAGCACGGCGTGGCATTTAGAGAGCTCCTGCTGTACTACAACGCGTATCTGCGCGATGAGCCCTCCAACATTTTCTGGAAGCTCTTCTCCGCAAACGTTGTTCGGACGGTGTACTCGGTAGCAGACGTAGTTGCACCGGTCTGCTATGCAAACGCAAAGTGGGAAAAGAGTCTAGGGGTTGAGCCGTCCAAAATTAAGGTCATTTATAACGGCGTGGACACTACCAAGTTCCGGCCAATCGACGTAAAGAGACGGGACGCAAGACCAACGGTTACATGTATCGGCAGGGTCGATGTCTTTAAGGACATCGTGAACCTCATCCAGGCGATACGATACGTCAAGGATCGGATCCCGAACGTCCAGTGCCTAATCTATGGCGCTTCAACAGACTTAGAGTATTCGCTCAGGTGCATCAATATGGTGTCAAGCCTAGGCCTGCAAGACTCTATTCGCTTTATGGGCAAGGTCAAGGATCCAGAAACAGCTTACAACGAGGCCGACGCAATCGTTATCAGTAGCATCACGGAGGGGTTTCCGTTTGCGATCATTGAAGCGATGGCCTGTGGCAAGGGGATAGTCGCGACCGACGTGGGAGGCATAAGGGAGGCCCTCGAGGGCTGTGGCATATTGGTCAGGAGCAGCCATCCGCAAGAGCTTGCAAATGCAATCGTCAAACTGCTGCAGGACGAAAAGTTGAGGTCAAGGCTTGGGGCGGCGGCTCTAGAGCATGTACAGCAAGGTTTTACGATAGAGCAGTCGCTTGGACAGTACAGGGAACAATACGAGCACCTGAGGGCGCAAAACCGATCGCCACAAACAAGGGAGGTTGCAGCTCAATGAGAATTACAAGAGCACTTGTCACGGGAGGAGCGGGATTTATAGGAAGCCATATCGTGGATGAGTTAGTAGCAAGGGGCATCGAGACATATGTTATCGACAACCTCAGCACAGGCACGCTTGACAACCTTGCGCAGCATGGTGGAAACAGCATGCTTCATTTTATGGCGGGAGACGTGCGTGAGGTGCAAGCGCTCCTGCAGGACGTAAACATCGACGTAGTCTTCCATGAAGCGGCCATTGCGAGCGTGCCAAAGTCTGTGAGCCATCCTATGCTGGTACACGACGTAAACGTGAACATGACTCTCGAGTTGCTGAACTACTGCGTAAGGGCCGGAGTCAAGCGCTTCATATTTGCATCTTCGGCAGCAGTTTATGGCATTTTGGAAGGCAAGGCGATTGAGGACATGATGTGCAGGCCAAACTCGCCCTACGGCGCGGGCAAGCTGGCAATCGAAGACTATTTGCACGCGTACATGCAGAGTTATGGCCTTGAAACCGTGATGCTCCGGTACTTTAATGTCTACGGTCGGCGCCAGCGCTACAGCGACTACAGCGGCGTCATCACGATTTTCATAAACAAGCTTCTAGAAGACGAACGGCCCACAATATTTGGAGACGGCCTGCAGGTGCGCGACTTTGTCCATGTCGATGATATTGTGCAGGCGAACATGCTGGCAATGGAGTCTGCAAATGCAGTCGGGGAGATGTTTAACGTCGCGTCAGGCAAGCCCACAAGCATACTGGAGCTGGTCAAGATTGTAAAAGAATTGGTGCGCGACACGGATATCAAGCCGCAATTCGCGCCGTCAAGGCTAGGCGACATGAAGCTAGGTCTTGCATCGATTGACAAGATTCAGGCAGTACTAGGCTATAACGCCAAGGTTCAGATGCATCAGGGTCTGAAAGGCTTAATCGAATCGATAGCCAAGCTGCCTGTGGCAAAGATGCATTCTGTAGCGGAGGCGATCTAGATGAAATCTATTCAAGGAAATAAAGAAATTTCAATAGAAGCGAGGTTATTTGCAAACAAAACTGCAAGGTCAATATCCGAGATCCAGCAGAGCGTCAACAACATGGCCGATGTTCTCGTGTTCCTCGAAGTGTTAGGCTACGACGACGAGACTGCAAGGAAGAACGGCTTCGAAAGCCTTAACGAACTTGCCGAGTACGTCTACAACTTTATTGACGCCTACGACGATAAGTCCGGCCCGTCTGGCTCTATTACAATGGAGGTACCAAGCACAAAGAGGCGTCTTGCAGAGAGCCTAAGCATGATATTTCCGTGGCTGGGCTCGCTCGCGCTCCTTTTCATGACAGGTGTATCACTTTGGATGGCATGGGGATTGCCCGCCGGAGTAACGACCGCATTTTTGGCCGGTGTCTTTCTTGGGCTTGTAGTGACGGAAGGGCTGCTGCAGAACTATAACCGGCTATTCTCATTCTACTATTCCCAAACAAACATTGGTGAAGTAAAACGGAGCATCAAACGAAGCTATACCCTTGCAGGCGTGATACTATCAGCCACTGTTGCTGCGCTATACAGCGTGTCGGTATTTGCAAATATTCCACTGGAACTTGCTACGATTGCAGCCATCAGCGCCGTAACGATTTCACTCCATCGAGTGAGCTACGTTATAATGTATGTGCTCAAAAAGCTGGCGCACCTTGCACTTTCATATACAATCGCGTTTGCAGTCCTTGCCGGCACATTCTTCCTTGCGTCTGATGCAATTCCTGATGTCACGGTGCGCTACTTCGCAGCCCTTGGCGGCGCGTTTGCAGTCCTTTGTGGCTTCGCAATATACCATCATTACAAGATAATGGGACAGAGCTCAACTTCAATAGTCGCCAAGAACGCCCCACACTTTTACAGTCCCCTCACGGTCAACGACAATACTATCACCTCGCGCTTTGGAGTGCAGCTGTGGGAATGCCTGCCGTATTTCATATATGGCACTTTCTACTTTGTACTGCTCTTTGCCGACAGAGCAATATCGTGGTTTTTCAACCCTGCAACCGTCATCACGACAAACGGAACAATTTTGCCATTGTCATTCAACTCTGTCTACCACATTGGAGCAGATCTTGCGCTTCTTGTGATACTCCCGACTGCGATCATACATTACATAATTACGTCACCTATCTATGCTCTAGTGCACAACCGCGCGATAACGCTAAAGGTGTCGGAGAGCAAGAAGATCGACTGGTTCCTGCAATATAGCTATCGCAAGCTGATGGCGGCGTCAATTGCAGTGTCTGTGACCGGCGCGGTGATACTGAACCTGGCGGCTCCAACTGTAATCGGCTACCTCGGAGGCTCTGAGGTCAGCGTACGCATACTAGCTTTTGCATCGGCCGGCGCAGTTTTCCTTTCGATATTTGCTGCAAATGGGGTTTTTATGATCTTCCTGGGCAAGGCAAAGGCGCTGGCGATGGTGTCGCTGGCGGCAGCGCTCATCGTCTCGGTGGGAGGCGTGTTCCTTGCGCAATACGGTTTTGAAAATGCGGTGATTGCCTACCTGGCCGCTACAGTGTTTGCCGGCATGGCATCGACTATTGTCATGAGGGTAGCGATCAGAAAGGCGGGTAGCTTGCTTTTTGCACGTTACATCTAACCTCTATTTCTTGCAAAGGAAATCAGGATATACAATAGAAGAGTGCCGTAGAGAATTATCTAGGCACATAAGCAAATAAGAATGATTCTTCCAAATGTTTGCGATAGCTAGGAAAAAAGGGTTCGGCAGCGGATCTTAGTTAACCCTTTTCTTCTTAGAAATAGTTCGGCACAAACGAGCCCTTTTCTATCTTTCCGCTGTGCAATGCCTTTTCATACAGAGAGTACGGCAAGTATACCTCATTCCAGTACCTCATGCAGACTAGCCGCTCATAGCTGTCGATCTTGACCTCCTCGCCCAGCACGGAATTACGGAACACTATATCCGGCTCATTCACGCCGGCAGCTGCGCGAATGGGGCATGTCGCCGAAAAGCGGGGATTTATTTCAAACAACACCGGCGAATCACCTTCAAGCTTTGCCTGTATGTTGACTGACCCGGAAGCGCCGAGTTTTAGCGCAACGTCTTCGGCCGACTTACGCACATTGTTATAATCGTCGATAAATGCCTTGTACGTCTGGCCGTGCTTGACCATCTTGCGGATCGATATAGACGACATGGCGTACCTGCAGTTATTGTCAATTGTGACTCCGGTTGTGAACTCATCGCCGGCCAGGTACTTTTGGACAAGCGGCCGCCAGCCGGTTTTTTCAATAGTCAAGATAGCATTGTCCATCTCTTCCGTGCTCTTTGCAATGTAAAAGTGGAGTGAGCCATAGCCCTCCCTCGGCTTAACGACAACTGGAAAGCCAAACTCTCGGGCGAATTCTTCGCGTCTTTCTGGAAGCGTCGTGGGCGCACACCTGAGACCGTTTGCCTTGCAAAATTGGTATGTCGTCCATTTGTCCCTTGCAATGGCAAGTGCCCCAAGCCGTCCTGTCAGCAGCTTCGCTCCACTCCTTTCTATCATCTCTTTTGCGCCTGCCAGAGCCAATAGCTCGTCATCCGATCCACAGAAAACTGCCTGCACTTCATTGTCGTTGCATGCCTTGATCATGCTTTCAACATAGTCAGGTGACGAAACCGGGGGAACCAGAATGCCGTTATCACAGCGATAAAGGCCTGCTGCGAGTGGGCTCATATCAGCCGCAACTATTGTATATTTGATATAGCTCTTTTCGTTTGCAAGCTTGAGCGACTTTATTATGCCTTGGGCTACTACGCTGCCCGCGGCCGTCACGAGCACCCTTGCATTCATCTGAAACCATAGATTTGCTGATTTATCTGCCTTGACAGCTATTCTCTAGAAGGATCCTGCATGCAATACATTTAACCGCCGCTCCGGATCAGTACTGTGTTGCAACTGGAGCAGTCTGCAGCAGAAGCTGACGTATCTGATTTTTTGCAGAAATTAAGGGTGGCGGTAGGCGCGCTGCAGGAAGAAAGGCAGAGGAAAAGTATTGCTGGCGGCAGAATTAAAGGTGGACTGGCCGAAATACACGATCTGGAAAACCTTGCAGTCATTAGCGACCTGCACGGTGATTCAAAATCGCTTTTCCGGATTCTTTCAGAAATAGACTACGAACGGTTCCTATCAAACCCAATAAACAAGCTCGTGTTTTTGGGCGATTATGTTGACAGAGGAAGCGACTCTGTAGGTGTAATGTATGTGGTGTGCTACCTGAAAGGCACATATCGTGATTCAGTTGTGCTCATGAGGGGAAATCATGAAGCTCCGGTCGAGTTTCCTTTTTCGTCACATGATCTGCCCTATGAGATCGAAGAGCGCTTTGGCAGCCGCGGCAAAGAAGTTTACGAAAACCTGCTGTCGATGTTCAAATTGCTAACACTTGCGACGGTGGTCCGGCAAAGACTGCTTTTGGTGCACGGCGGCCTTCCTACTGAAGATGCGGCGATTGCAACCTTTACGGAATCAATAGCCAACGCACAGGAAAACTACGTCCAAAGTAGGGTGCTTGAAGAGCTGCTATGGAACGACCCCCGGAAGATCGAGACTCATCCGGGATGGGAAGTGTCAAGGAGGGGACTCGGGAGGCACTTTGGAAGCAGCATTTCGCGCAGATGGCTACAGGCCTTTGACACCAAGGCGATAGTGAGAGGGCATGAACCCTGTCAGGGATTTCGGCTCGATCACGACAACATTCTCATGACGCTCTTTTCGTGCAAGGAAGCATACTCGAAATTCAAGGCCGCGTACCTGTTACTAAATGCGGACCAGCTTGATGGCATTAATGATGCAAGAGACCTGTCACGTTACGTCAGATTCCCAGAGTTGCCTTAATCTCTTTGCACCTTTTACGAAGAGATACGGTTGATATATCTGCCACTTGGCATATCTCTACTTGGCGCAGGAACTCATTGCAGTTCTGAGATGCAAGGTAAATGACCGCGCCGGCTAACGCCCTCGGGTTCTTTCCAAGCGAAATGCGATTTTCCTGGACTAGGGCGTAAATGCGGAGCGCCTCACGCTTCGTCCGCTCACTTAAATCAAGCCTGTTAGCTATCAGCGTGACATAGTCTAGGCCGTGCAGCACCGGCATTTGCAATGATAGTTCCCTCAGGATGATCTTGTAGTGTGCCATCACATCCTTGCTTGAAAGGTTGCAGACCGTCGCAACGTCGGCCACAGTTTTTGGAGTGGCAGTCTCCCTGCACGCCGCATAAAGCGAAGCTCCAACGAGGCCAAGCGTCGATCTGCCCTTAGCTAGCTTTTTGAGCGCGGCCTTTCTGTAAATGTATGCCGCGCTTTCCATCACCGCCTGACTAAGATATAATTTGTCACCAAAATTATTCAGGAACTTCAGCGCCTTTTCTAGGTTCCTAGAGATCGAGTCGTTGAGCTTGGACCTGTTGTTCCAGGTGCGAAGTCTCTGCATCTTCATCTTTTGAGCCGGCTCGAGCATCTTGCCTCTTGCGTCAGTGTCGTCAACTCCAATCAACGTCGACAGACCCTTGTGATACATGGCGAGGGATTCCGGCATTCCGGTCCTCGTCCTATCGCTGTATTCTGAAAGGTTTGTCGCGCCACCCGCGCCATCGATATGCAAGATCTTATCGTCTACAACGCAACCGCACGAGCTGCAAACAAATTCGCTTGAGACCATGTCAAATATCACTGTCTCACTTTCACACTGCTTGCAATATGCTGAATTATCACTAGAATGTATTTGTTGTTCAGCTGATTCCATCGGAACTACGCGGCTCGCTCTTTTATTATCTCTAGTTTTTCTAGAAATTAGATAATTCTTCTTTTTCAGAAGAACTCTTCAAGAAAAAATGGTTCACCATGGATATCGATTCGAGTTCTAAATAGCATTCTTCTGTATTCATGCTCTGTAATAATATAATGCTGAAGAATGGTTCTAGAATGCAGCCGTTATTAAACAATAAAAATCATACAAGTTCGTGCTGGAAAACATATTGATAGCTGTTGCCACGTTCTTTTGGCTTTCATACGTCCCGATTGCCATCTTGTCTGTGTGGCGGATCATAAGAAACAGAAAGGTGTTTGTAGAGCAAGACCTTCGACGAATTCATAACGACCCTGCGATAATATTCCAGATAACAACACGCTCGGCCACTAGAACGCCCGTCGTGAAGCGCGGCGTCCTATCAATAACCAATTCCGCGCATAAGGTGAACTTTTACAACTATCAGATCTCAGTGGTGACAGATGATGCCGAGGATATCCGGACTCTGAAGTATGAAAAGTGCGAAGTGGTAGTGGTCGACAAAGACTTTCAAACAAACGCTATAAAAAAAGGGCGGGCATTGCAGTACGCAGTGGAGCACCGCCGGCGAGTTGGAATGAACACAAGCAAGCAATGGATATTTCACATGGACGATGAAAGTTACGTTACCCCACAAACGATTCTCGCACTGCTCAAGTTCATCAGGGAAGGCAGAGGGATAGCTTCTGAGGGTCCTATCTTTTACCCTCTCAAGTTCGAATCTGCAAACCGGCTGACAGCCATAGCCGAGTCGATAAGGCCGTTTGCATGCTTTGACTGCGTCTCTCAGATGACCCGCCCCCCGCCGCTCCATATGCACGGGAGCAACCTGCTAATTAGATCCGATGTTGAGGATGACATCGCGTGGAACTTTGGGCCAACTCTTGCTGAAGACCAGATGTTTGGCTTTAAAGTCTATGAAAAGTACGGACATGGATCGATGGGGTGGCATGGCGGCATATTACTGGAGCAGCCGCCACTTAACCTCAAGGACCACTTTTTCCAGAGGCGCAGGTGGATTCTAGGCACGATGCAAAACCTACAGAAGTTTCCACGCTGGCACAGATACAAGCTGATATTCAAATCGATAACTTACTTCCTGGGATTTGCTTCAGCAGCGGCGTCCGCGGCTTTTTCTGTAAATAACTACCTGCCGATGTTACTTTCGCCTTCCTATCTGAATTACAACATCATCGCGTGGCAGACCAAGCTATCGACTCTATCGCTTGATACAATTACAAATTCAATTTCAAGCGCAAGCCCTGTCGAGCTCTGGATTGCGCCGATCATGCTCTTTACATCGCTGGTCTGGCTCGCCTCGTACCAGACTGGACTCTTTCTGAACCTAAGGTATTCGAAGATAGGTTGGGCAAAGAGGCTGCTGTTCCACGTGCAAACCTTGCTGCTCTGTCCTATAATCGGGCTGGTAGAGACATTCCCGGCTTTCTGGGCCACTATAGAATACGGCGTCAAGAAGCAGCGGACGGCGGAAAAGACGCCTATCTATGACTTTTACGTCATTAGCAAGTGACCGCTAGGTGGCTGCGATTGGCTGCGAGCTGATGGTTGCGAGTTGTCACCAGTGCTGCTGCCGAGAACACGATGCCAAAAAAGTACCAGTTTGGTATCGCGGTAAAGTAGGCGTCGACTGATCCCATGAACTGGGTCGTCCATTCACCGGATATGATGAGCTTGCCGGCGTTGACGTCGCCATGCATCGGCGCACCTGCGCGAAGTGTAAACCATGTGAAGTCCTCGACTGCAAGCATTGAGGAAAAGACTGCACCAACCATGATAAGGCTTGGGATAAGGCTTTTCATACTAATGTGCGCGCACAACAGGCCAAAGGCCGCCAGCCCAAACACTGCGGCCATCGCAAAGTGGTAGGGGTAGATGAGCGAAAACAACACGGGACCGTAGCCAAATGTTGTATCCCGAATGCCATAATACTCTACAAACGCATACACAACTGAAAACCCCAAAGCAGAAAGGACTAACCTTAACGCTCCGCGCAACATCAATCTTCACTTTGAATGTTATAGAACATTCAAGCAGAATTACATCAGGCATGCTTATCAATTTTGTCTATTTTCGGGAATGTTTCTTCATGATCTACTTCTGTAAAATCATGTGTACGGAATCTCTATCATCTTCAGATCTTCGGCTGCCTCAACATTAGGGAAGATGGCGTCTGCCTCCTTTACGAGCACCGAGGTTTCATCGTAGCGCGCACTAAAGTGCGTCAGAAAGAGCCTGCGTGCACCGGCCTTCTGGGCTATTTTTGCCGCTTCTGTCGCCGTGGAATGCCTGTTTTCGATCGCTTTTTGCTGGTTGTCTTGACTGTATGTTGACTCGAATACCAACACGTCGCACCCGCGAAAGAATTTTACAAGATTGTTAGTCGGCCTAGTGTCGCCAGATATGCCTATCTTTCTACCCTTGCGTGGCGACCCGACGACTTGACTCGACCTGATCTTCTTGCCTTTGTAGGTTATGTCATGGCCGTGTTGTAGCTTGCTGTATAGCTCGCCCTCGGGTATCCCAAGTCTCTTTGCCTCTTTGATATCAAAGGCGCCTGGCCTGTCAAACTCTTCAAGGCAGTACGCAAGGGACGGGATTGAATGCAAGGCCTCGCAGCAACTAACCTGGTACTCATCCTCTTTCACTACGACGCCTTGCTTTCTTATTGTGTGGACTAGGACTTCAAAAGTCAACCCAAAGTTGATTATTCGCATGTTTTCTTCCAAGAATTCCTTGACTCTTAGCTCGCCGTAAATGTCTATGCTCTTTTCCCTTCCCTGCAATGCCATAGTCTGGAGCAGTCCAAGCAGCCCGACACAGTGGTCTGCATGCATGTGGCTGATAAAGATCTTCATCTTTCTGTTCATGCCAAGGCCGGCCTTGATGAAGTTGCGCTGCATCCCTTCACCAGCGTCAAACAATAAAAGCTCACTTCCTCTCATGATGGCCATTGAGGAGAGGCCACGCTCAATAGTTGGTGTGGCCGACGAAGTTCCCAAAAATACGAGCTGCATGTTTGCCATCTGGCTAGTGCTATGATAATGCCTGCTAAATTTATGCTGAGCTATAGCGGGATTTTACTACTTGTGCTATGGCCGGGCTCAAGTCTACTTTGGCGTATTCCCCTGGGACTGAATTGGTGGCGATAATATCCTGTACTCCGGCTGCCTTGATCTTTTGAGCAGCGTCACCTATCAAGAGCGCGTGGGCACACAATGCGTATACTTTGCCGGCACCCTTTTTGTATAGCACTTCCGCGGCCTTGACTATGCTTGCACCGCTGCTTATCATGTCGTCTACAAGTATTGCATCTCTGCCGGAAATGTCTACATCCAGCTTTTCGTCGATCGTCACTTCACCTGTGGTCCTGTCGCGCGATTTTTTCAGAGCGAGCGCGTCAGTCTTTGAGTACTTTGCAAACTCTTTTGCCCTCTCTGCACCGCCCGCGTCCGGCGACACTACAATCGGCTTGCGCAGCTTCATTTTGGATGCATATTCTGCCAAAAGAGGGATTGAAGAAACATTCTGGACACTCGAAAAATGTGACATCGCAAGCCGGCTGTGAATATCGACTGTTATAACATGTCTGACGCCTGCCGATTGAAGCAATTTTGCAATAAGGGCGATGCTCACCACTTCACCTTCCAGAAATGCTCTGTCCTGCCGGGCGTAAGCAAGATAGGGAATGACTGCGCACACGTCGCCAGCTCCGTCGGCGCATTTGATTGCCATCATAAGTGCCTGCATGATATGCGTGTCCACAGGAGGGTAAGTTGACTGAACAATGACACAGTTTTTCCCCACATTGCCAATCTTGATCTTGCTTTCGCCGTCTGAAAATACCCTCACTTCTGCCGCCACCAGGTTCGCACCAAGCCGCTTTGCAACTCTGTCTGCAAGATCAGACGAAGCTGGCCCCGCTATTACAGATATCTCTGGCAATGTTTCTGACAGGTAGTGTACATCCTAATATCTATTCTGCGCGCGAGGTGTTTTTAAATAACCATTCGGTGTGCCAACAACCTGTGTGGTTCCTATCAGCAGTCATCGCTAGCGTTCTGGTTCTGTCGATAGGACAGCAGACATACGCGGAATTTTCATTCCATAACCAATTCTCCTATATAGACGAAACCAAAGTCATGCATGTTCTTGGCGAGATCAGAAATGAATCCGATACTGCAATGAGGAATGTGCTCATCAGTGTTTCATTTTACGACAGGGAAGGCAACCTGCTTGATGAATTCTCAAGAGTTCCAGCGTTGCGCGTGATAAATCCTAGCGAGTCATCGCCGTTTGAAATATTGTTTATCAATCAGAAGGCAGTTGACGTTGTGGCAAATTTTACGGTGTCGGCCACGGGCGAGACGACCGAACTAAAGGAAAAACAGCTGAAAATAATATCATCAAACTCTAGGCTAGATCCACTAGGCACCTACTATATCAACGCGGTCGCGAGAAACGAGGGTCAGGAGACTGCGACCAACGCGGTCATGATAGCGACACTATACAACAAGGATGGTAGGGTCATAGCCATTGGCAATGCTCTGGCGGAGGCAGGACCTGGAAGCTCGAACATAACAGCCGGCTCCGAGGCGCCTTTTGGCATTGCGATTACGGAAAAGATGCAAACGTCCAAGACCGTCAAGTATTCGCTTATAGCAGACTCTGACCAGTACGGTTCAGACATGAAGGTCCTGCAGACATCCGGCCCGGGTTTGGCAAGCGGGAACCAGACGCAGAGCGGCTGCCTCATCGCAACGGCTGCGTTTGGCAGCGACTTGGCCCCTCAAGTGCAACAGTTACGTCTGTTCAGGGACGGCATTGCACTCAAGACCTCCGCAGGAAGCAGTTTCATGAAAGTGTTCAACGCTTGGTACTATTCGTTCAGCCCATCAGTCGCCAATTATGAAAGGCAGATACCCTGGCTTCAAAATACTGTGAGAACACTAATCTATCCTATGCTTGGAATACTCTCCCTCAGCGCTCTTGTCTATGACTCGTTTACATTTGGCAGCGAGTTTGGCGTAGTGGCGGCAGGCATAACTGCCAGCTCACTTGTCGGTCTGCTCTACTTTGCCCCGCTTGGAACCGCTCTTGGCATCATCAGTAGAAAAAGGCGGTGGGACGTGTCAAAGGCAAAAGTTGTTTTGGCATTATCATGGGCTGCAGGCACAATCGTGGTAGCGATTGCAGAAATAGCAGCTGTGGAAGCTGTAATGATGTTTGGTACCTCACTCCTTGTGCTGTCTGCAATTTGCACGACAGTTATTGCAGTCGCCCGTGCCGTCAAATTGTGAAACGCTTTATTCTGCCTGAATTGATTATTTCTGAAACCCGATCTGCAATTATGTCAACGTTGATTCCGTGATACACGCCGCCTGTCCCCTCTAGCTTTTTTCTGGCTCGCTGCAAAATGGAAAGGCAGATCTCACCCTCGTCTTTTTCATCGTGCACAAAAGCAGCGGCTAGGAGTATGATGCCATTCAGGATATTTTTCTCACTTCCTGCTGCGCGCTTCCATACCGATTCCAGGGCTTCATGAGCTTCCCAGTATTTTTCATCATTAAACAGTTCAACCGCGCGCTCTATCGCTTCGTCTTTATTCCTGCTGCGCTCAACGATGTGCTCGTAACTGGCCGGTGGCGATATCGCCGCAAGCTTATCTACCAGCTCAGTCACGTCCATGCCATCAGGCACGCTGGCGTCAAACTCGATGTACTTTTTGGACACCCTACTATCGCGGACAATAACTTTGCGCCCAACAAGCTCCCTTGCCTTGCACAAAAGGGCAGTAGCATCTTTTGGGGTGTGCGACCTGTTCTGTAGGTGCACCATGTATCTCTGCATGCTCTATTTCAAGAGCTGCACTCAAGATAAACCTCTCACTTGAGTTAGAGTTGGCTAAGAATATTAGCCTAGGCTAACATTTATTACATAGGCTAACATACCTATACCCGGGACTAATTTACTTGTTCAGCCCAAAACTATTGCTAATATCAGCCATAGCAGTTGCCCTTGTAGGAAGCACCTTTGCAGTCTCTTCGTTCTACGTAAGCGCCCAAGACAACGAAGAAAAGACAGTAAACAGCCATGGGCTTGGCTATTACAAGACAACAGGCGATGTGCTTGATCCGGCAGGGTCAGTCGGCTCAGCAAGTGCAGCAATCGACCCTATGAAATACCTGCGTAGCTTCAACTATGGCCGTATGTCAACACTTGAAAATGGAACGGTGGTACACGAATTTACACTAGTCGCAGACGACAGGCAAATAGCCGAAGTTTCGCCGGGGATCTACTACAATATATGGAGTTTTAATGGGACAGTGCCTGGGCCTACTCTGAGAGCAACAGAAGGCGACCTAATCAGAATCAACTTCATCAACAACGGTACAAAACCACACACAATACACACTCACGGCATACACAAGGCAGAGATGGATGGCGTCTTTGAGACCATAAACCCTGGTGGAAGATTTATCTATGAATTCTACGCCGAACACTATGGGCTGTATCCGTACCACTGCCACGTGATGCCACTTGAGGAGCACATATCGCACGGCCTTTACGGCGCATACATCGTGGACCCCAAGACCCCTAGGCCTGAGGCAGACGAAATGGTAATGATCATGAACGGGTATGACACCGACTTTGATACTGAAAACAACTTTTACACAGTAAACGGTATCCCATATTACTACATGCACCACCCAATTGAAATAGAGAAAGACCGGCTAGTGCGAGTATACCTTGTCAACATGCTCGAGTTTGACCAAATAAATAATTTCCATCTGCATGGAAATCTCTACAATGTGTACCGCAGCGGGACCAGCCTGACACCTGATGAATTGACTGATATGGTGACATTGAGCCAAGGAGAACGCGCTATACTTGAATTCAGCTACAAGTACCCGGGACAATACATGTTCCATGCTCACAAGACCGAGTTTGCAGAAAAGGGCTGGATGGGCATGTTTCTGGTTAAGGAGTAATGATTGAAGTGGAAACACCGCCAAAAGAGCAGCAATCGCGCGTTTCTGCCAAGCTTATAGCAAGCGCGGTAATCCCGCTTGTGGTCCTGGGCGCGATGATCGCGTTCTTGCTCTGGCCCGGCAACGGGCTGCTCAACATTGGGATCGCGCTGCCAGATGTCAGCATAGAAAGGATCGAGTTTCTGGACGGCAGGATAACTGCTTACATCCGGAACACCGGTCCGCATGCTGTAGAGATAGCGCAGGCAGACATCAACGACAGGATAGTGCCTTCAGCGATCGAGCCTTCAAAGACGATGGAGAGGTTTGCAGAGGCCCGGGTGGTAATCCCCTTCAAGTGGATAGAAGGCAAACCTTACGAAATAGGAGTGACAACATCGGATGGCACAAGATTTGCAAAGGCAGTCGCAGCCGCGGCCCCTACACCACAGCCTGACGGGGGGCGGATCTCTCTTTTTGCGCTCCTCGGGACCTACGTGGGTGTTATCCCTGTGCTGATAGGGCTGCTATGGTACCCTTTCATTAGGAAGCTTTCGCAGCCAAAATACAGCTTTTTCCTTAGCCTTACTGCAGGACTTTTGCTGTTCCTTGGCATCGATGCGTTGGTTGAGGCCAACGAGATATCACTTGAAAATGTTGCCGGCGCGTTCCGCGGTCAACTCATGATAGCTACGGCCGCAATAGTGTCCTTTCTCTCGCTCACGTATATTTCTAACCGGCTGGTTGATGGTGCCAAAGGGCGGGTAATTAAGGGGTCATTTGCAATCGCACTGATGGTCGCAATAGGCATTGGATTACACAACCTGGGCGAGGGGCTTGCCATAGGAGGAGCGATGGTGGTAGGAGAAGTAGCGCTTAGCACATTTTTGATAGTGGGCTTTACGCTGCACAATACGACCGAGGGTCTGGCCATAGTGGCGCCGATGGCAAAAGAAAAACCAAGGATTTCGTATCTTATAGCGCTCGGGATCATTGCCGGAGCTCCGGCAATAGTGGGCACTTGGATAGGTGGCTTTGTAGCGTCCCCTCTTGCGTCCATAGTGTTCCTTGCAATCGGAGCCGGAGCCGTGTTCCAAGTTGTGGTGACAATAGGCAGGTTTGTCAGACGCTCAAATGGAGGCAAGTTTTTGGCTGGTCCGACTATCGCCGGCCTTGCAGCCGGTATGCTGATAATGTATCTCACCACACTATTAATTTGAAAAATTAAATACCTACAAAAGTTGCAACTAGGTGAATGAAGACTTTGGGCATTGACGATCAGACATACAGGCGATTGACATCCATAATGAGTGACATGATGCATACAAGAAAACACGACGTCAACTACGACGACGTCATAAATGAGTTGATAGACGTGTACCAAGATAGCCTTAGGTTCAGTGGCGAAAACGCTGGGGGCTAATTTAAATTGCCGTTGGCCTAACGCATGGCCTATATGCATATAGTGGCTGTATGTGCACTTGCATTTGTTTTCATGTTCTCTATATTTACAACCGTTTACGCTTTTGACGGCCCGGAGATAATCCTGAAATCGTCTTTTTTGGATTCTGAAGGCAGGGTCAACGTCGTCGGAACTGTCAGGAACTTTGCTTCAACTCCGGTGCAGGTTACGATAGGCCTAGCGACTGGCGATGGTAGAACACTGCAGACGCCATCGTACGGCAGGATAATCTGGCCGCTCACTGATTCGCCGTTCAAATTTGTGCTCGACCGCGGCGGGAACGCCAGCGGGCCTTTCATAACGGACATCGAAGAAGTTGAAGCACCAAATTATAACAGCATGCTGGTTCTCAACTATACTAGCATGGCAGTTGGAAAAGAAAGAGCATTTGTCGGAACCATAAAGAATATCGGCCCGTTTAACATGTACAACGTAAGCGTATTTGCGGCGGTCCACAGTCTAGATCACAAATCACAGCTCGATACTGTGAGGAGCAACATCATCAAGGTTATCAAGCCTGGAGAAGAGCTTGAATTCATTGCTTTACCGGATCCTGCAATAATGGAAGATGTACTTTACTATAGTTGTGCAGGACTTGACTTTGACGAACCAATAACCACAATGGACGCGGGCGACGGCAAGTTTATTCCATATAACTTGAACGCAGTTGCTCAGGTAAGCAGCCTTAGGTACGAAAACGCGACTGACGGCATCGCGTTTGGGGTTAGGCCTTATGCTCCTAACGGAAGCCTACTAAGCCTGCAAATACCGCAGTTCTCTCAGAACCAGACCGTGACTGTAATGCTGGACGGCGAACTACACGACGCGTCCGTCAAAAGCGACGGCAAGATGGTATCAATCAACTTTTTCGTACCGCAGGGCGATCACCAAGTGCAGGTCCAAGGGGTCAGGAATGTGCCAGAGTTCCCATTCACAATGTTTGCGCTGGCAACCTTGAGTGCCGGAGCAATAATTGCAGCGAGGTTCAAAACAGCATTTAAAATCTCCTAGGTCGTTCAGAGATCCCTGTGAACGTCGCGCTAATAGAGAAATCATCGGATCGGCTGAAGCTGAGTCTTTATAGCGAAAGTTTAGCTATTGTAGAGTCAGAATCGTTTGACGACCTGTATACGCTTAACTTTTACCTGCAAACATTGGCCAAAAAAGGTGAGATTGAAAAAGGGCTGCTGGTTGTGCACGACAAGGACAGGAACACAGTCAAGATGTCAATCGCACGCGATGAAAATTCCTTTTTTATTAGCTAGACCTGTAATTTCTGTGCGCCACTGCAACCTTCACGGTGGAGTGGCAGGCGGGACACTCGGCCCAGCTGCGGCCGCCAAAGTACAGCCAGTCATAGCCACATCTTACATAAGTGCACTTTAGCCATCTACCCCTAGGGACCTTTGGCCAGTTATCCTGCATTGGTTTTCGCGCGCGTCGTGCGGACCTTTGCTTTCCCTTAGGGCTCAGAAATGGCACGGTGCAGAGTCCCGCTTGCCCGGTTATAGATATTGTGATTTGTTTTTTAATCTATATATAAGATAAAAGTATGAGGACATCCTCATGTTTTATATATAGAAAATGCACTTTATTTGCGCACTGAGAAGTCTTATATATGTCACTTTTCTATGCCTTTAGCTAATGAACAAGGCAATCATTGCAGGCTTGGCTGCTGGTGTTCTGGTAGTAGGACTTATTTTCAGTCCACTGTTCACAGGATTCCCACTATCAACAGCACAGGCACAAGGTACCGGCGTAACAAAACACTTTACTCTAGTCGCAAGCGAAAAAGAACTACAAATTGCACCAGACAGTGATTTGCATCCTGGAGGTGTAATGTATAGTGCGATGGTATTCAATGGGACTATACCAGGACCAGTTATAGCGGTTCACCAAGGCGACAAGGTGGAAATTACTTTGAAGAATGAAGGTCAGCAGATCCACAGTCTTGACTTCCATGCGGCAATTACTACAGCAGGGGCTAACTCTGGCCCAGTAAAGGCAGGCGAAGAAAAAACATGGTCATTTGATGCAGCCAACGCAGGTGCATTCTTCTACCATTGCAGCGGTGATGGTCTCAACGGCGTATGGGAACACATTGCCAACGGAATGTATGGCGCAGTAGTAATTCATCCACACAATGAGAAGCCCGCCAAGGAATTCTATGTTGTTTTTGGACAAGTCTATAGCAGCAATGTGAATGGACTAGGTGCAGTAAATGGCACAGGACACTTTGATATGGGCAAGTTGATGTCCAAGGATGCAGACCTCATACTCACAAACGGAATGTCGCACAAGTATGCTCCAGCAGTTGGCGGAGTGGCCAAGATCACGCTAAACAAACCATTGGCTGACGAACTTGGTGCGGGCAACACGACGAACTTCTTTGTGGTCAAACCAGGTGAGCAGACAAGATGGTACATCGTCAACGCTGGACCGAACGACTACGTTGCATTCCACTTCATAGGAGGTCAGATGGATGTCAGAGATGGATCGATTAAGAACAGGTACGGCACACAAGACAAGAATGATGAAACGTGGACTATTCCGCCAGGTTCAGCATCTGTGATCGAAGCAATCTTCCCAGAAGCTGGCATTTATGTTGGCGTTGACCACGAAATGACCGATGTAGTAAAGGGAGGAGCGTTCGCCGTAGTCGCAGCTGACGCAGAGCCAGCTATGGCCGACGACCAGCCAGAAGGAACAGCGGTCATGTCGATGGAAGACACAATGGGCGGCAGCATGACGGGCTAAAAGCCCCTCATCCTTTTTCTTTTTACCACAAACCTTTTCTATACATTATCTTGCACTAATTACATTGGCTAAGCGTCAGTTTACGATAGATATTGGAAAGGAGCAGATCCCAGTCGAAGGCCAGGTACACAGAAACGTCGCAGTAAAGTACCTTATGAAAAGGCGTAGGTCTCTCTTGATGACGAAGAACCCGGAAAAAGTTGAAAAACTCTGGACGGACCTACCAAAAAAGATCAGCATAATAGGCAGACAGCTGACCCGAGAATACAAAGTTAACTGGGAAAGGTTGGGAACTGAAGAATTCGAGGGCTCCCGCTTTGTATTCACGCTGGACGATCTCGGCGAAAAGACAATAAAAAAATAGTTACTTTTCTGTTCCACTGTCCGGGACGATAAGACCGCCGATCTGGCTGTATGTCTTTAGGAACTGCAGGCCCTTGGAGGTAGTCTTGTAAGTCTGCGTTCCCTTCTCAAATTCAAGCAGGCTGTTCTCTACCAGAACTGAAAGATATTCCTTTAGCTGTGCGTACGAAAGGTATGCCTTGTACATTATCTTGGTCTTCGTCGCACCGCCGTTCGCAGCTTCCAGTATCTGCGAAACAATGTCGGTTCTGCTTCTATATTTCATGCTTCTTATTAAGAGAATAACCATTATAAAAATTGCAAGCATAGATCTTATATAATATTGTTCTATACAAACGATTTTATCAGAACTGGGACGCATCTAACATGTTGAACAGCATCAACTTTGTCGTACTGGGCGACTCTAGTATAGTTGCACAGCTCGGGAAAAAGGGGACAGCGACAGACATCGTAATCCATGATCGCAAGACCGCGGACACGGTTTACACCTGGACTGCGCCCGCCACATTTCCCGACAAGATACAGTCGCTCATGCAAGCAGTCAACATAGCCGAGTACGCGATACTAAACGTTGACAAGCTAGACAAATTCCTTGGCGAACAGATACTGGCGCTAGACTCGGTCAGCCTCATAGACGGGTTCGTGCTCCACTCATACGAAGTTGACAGGGAAAAACTGAAAACGCTCCTGAAATCAACGTCGCTTTCCAATTACCAGTTCCTAGATTCTGTCGACGAGCTAAAACAAGAAATGGCTAAGCTCAAACCCAAAAGCGCCACCGGGCCTCTAATAATCCCGGTTGACCACGCCTTTGACGTTAAAGGAGTCGGGACCGTCGCGCTCGGGGTGGTCAAACAGGGCACAGTCAAAGTCTACGACGAGCCTGTCCTCCTACCGGGCAAAAAAAACATCCTCGTAAAGTCCATTCAGATGCATGACGACCCTGTTGAAAGCTCTTCAAGCCCTGCAAGGGTTGGGCTTGCGATCAAGGGGGGCTCAGCTGACGACATTTCGAGGGGCGACGTTATATGCGCGGCCGACGCGGTCAAGGTCTCTTCAGACTCAATTCCAGTCAAATTTGCAATGAGCCCGTTCTTCCAGGGAGACCTTCCGGAGAATCACACGTACATGATCTCGGTCGGCATGCAGGTCAAGGCTGCGAAGATAAAGTTTGAAAGCGAGATTTTGCATGTGACGCCGGAAAAGCCGATCGTCTATCGGCAGGGGCAGACGCTTGTGCTGTTAAAGCCGGACAGCCAGCGGACAAGGATAGCGGGTAAGGGGTCGATACAATAAATTGCCAGCTCCCCGGAGGGTTCATTCGGAGAAAAAAGGGTTCAGGGTGCTTGCCATAGCAGAAAGTTTCAAGAAATCCTGCAAAAAATCAACGCTTGCCGGCTTGGTCATGCGGCGCGACTTGATAATAGACGGTATGACGTTTGGTAGCGCTACGATAGAAGGCGATGACGCTACTGAAAGCATAATTTCCATACACAAGTCTCTTGCAAGGGATGACATCAACTGCATACTGCTCGACGGCCTCGTTATAAGCATGTACAACATTATCAACGGCGAGAAAATTGCAGACACGACCGCGCTACCTGTTGTCGCGATCACGTTTGAAGATTCGAAAGGGCTTGAGGCGAGCATCAAGCACCACTTTGACGACTGGCAGCACAAGGTGGAACAGTACCAGAACCTGGGTAAGCGCGAACGGATCACTTTGAAAACTGGCAAGAATCTTTTCATTCGCTACTGGGGTCTGAGCCAAAAGAAAGTTATTGCAATTTTGAACTCATTCACCCTGCAGGGCTCAGTTCCCGAACCAATCCGAGTCGCCAAGCTTGCAGCGCGGTCACATGCTAATGCTTTAAATTAGAACTTGGAAAAGGGATAACTGCGGTGGGGTGGCAGAGCGGCCATGCGTTCGCCTGCAGATCGCATTTCAGCAGTCAGCGGATTTATAGGGGTTCGAATCCCCTCCCCACCTCCAAACTCATCGGCAAACACATATTCGCGCCAGCATCATTCCCATCAGACCATGCGCAGGTATCGACACACATTTACCGTGAAGCAAAACATCAACAAAGTCTGGGAGTTTTATACCAATGTCGGGCATTTGCAAGTTATTTCGCCGCCACATATGCAGCTAAGGCTCGTCAAGTCGACCCACCAAAAGCTTGTGCAGGGTTCTGAAGTGTGGCTGACCGGCATACTGCTCACGAGGAGCAACTGGCACTCAAGGATTATGATGCTTAAGCCATATGGATATGTCGACGAAATGCTTAGCGGCAGATTCAAGTTTTGGAAACATGTCCACTCGTTCAGCGAAATCGATGACAACACAACCGAGGTGATAGACGAAATCGACTTCGAACTCCATTACGGGCTGCTTGGTACTGTGTTCGAAGGATATGTCTGCTCTCAGTTAGAAAAAATCTTTGCTTACAGGAAGCAGGCCACGATAAAGGCGTTAGAAAACTAGATCACCTTGACCGACTTGGCCAGCTTATGCGCTGATTTCTTGTCCAGCTTCACCTTGCTCAGAATAGTATATCTGTCGGGACGGAGCGATTGCGCAGCTGTCAGGGCTTTCACTACATGCTCCTCTGTAAGACCGATTTGTTTTGCGTTGGTGGGCGCGCCAACATTTTCCAGAGTCTCAGCAATCTTTTCCCAGTCAAGGCCGTGCAGTTTTGCCATCATTATCGTGCCAAGACCGACGCGCTCGCCATGTAACCCATAGCTCGGCCCCGCGATGTATTCGACGGCGTGGCTAAATAGGTGTTCTGCCCCGGAGCACGGTCTGCTGCTGCCCGCGATGCATGCAGCAACGCCAGCACTTATCAATGCCTCGACAATAGTGCGTATGCCGAACTGGCTCTTGCCTTTCAATCTTTCAGATTCGTCAAGGATTATCTTGGCACTCATATAAGCAAGGTTGGCGGCGTAGCTACCAAAGTATTCACCCTTTTCGTCCCGTGCAAGCTCCCAGTCCTTGACTGCAGTTATCTTGGCAACCAGGTCACCACAACCTCCCGCGAGCAGCCGGGAAGGCGCCCGGGACATGAGGTGTGTGTCTGCGATCACGCCGATTGGCGTGTTTGCCTTTATGGAGTGGGGTTTGTCGGTTCCCCTGACGGAAACAAAGGGGCTTGATATGCCATCATGGGACGCCGATGTGGGTACACTCAAAAATGGTCTGCCTATTTTGAAGGCAGTCATTTTTGCAACATCGACTGACCTCCCGCCGCCAAATCCTATTACAAAATCAGGCAGTCTGTCAGCGATCTTGTTCTGCAGCCCGGCGACAGTGTCCATGGACGCGTCGCTTACTACATACCAAGAGGTCTTAAGGGATGCTTTTTCAAGTGATGAATTGCATTCGCCGCCGGCTTTCGCCTTGACAATCGCGCCGGTTATGACTAGTACCTTTGCAGCGCCTGCGTCCAGAGACCTCACAAGCAAGCCGAGTTCCGAAACTACTCCTCCGCCTATGAGTATCTTTCTCGGTAACTCCATAAGGTGAGTAGGCGGAGAATTCAATTGAAAAGACCTGAGCGGGGCAAATAATAAGGATTGTACAACTATTCCTGGGTCTCTTCTTCCTCGGTCTCCGATTCCATGTCGCCTTCGGGTTCTGCCGCAGGCGCTTCTTCCACCTTGCCAGCCTCAACCTGACCGGCCACTTCGGCAGTCGCGTAGCCGCGCCCCACTTTTGTTATCTTGATCTTGACGCTGTCTCCTACCTTTGTGCCAGCGACAAAAATCACCAGACCCTGCACCCTAGCAACTCCACTATCACCCCTCTTGCTCATCGACTCGATCTTGACATCGTACTCTTCTCCCGCCCGTACGGGTGACGGCCTAAATGGCCTTGAACCGCCAAACCTATTGCCACCGAACCTTCTACCACCGCCACCTCCGTAGCCACCGGAGCCTCCGCGGTAGCCGCCGTCGCTGCCTCCGTAACCTGAACTGTCTTCCAAATTGGATCGCTCTATAATATAAAAACAGATAAGTATTTCAACTTTATTTTGTCGTTGGGCGCGCGGGCCAAATATTTAATACAGGCATTATGCGAAGGAAGGTCATAATCTGTGCTTGCGCCGTTAGTTTGACAGCCATTTAGGGATTGCATTCATGCAACGTAAATCGCCTTACCAAGAATCTACAAGCCAAAATATTATGGCAGTGATACTGCAGAGTTTGCCGCAGGAATCCGGCCTGACGAAAATAGAGTACGAAGGTCCGCGTATCGCGCTCTACTCAAAGAACCCGAGCTATCTGATGCAGAACAATCAGCTTGTCTCAAATATGGTTAACGCTATAAAAAAGAGGATCGTTATACGGACGGACGAGTCTATAAGGCGGCCGCAGGACGAGGCTGCCAGAATAATTGCAGATACAATACCGAAGGAAGTCGGAATCGCCGGGACTTTCTTTGATGCTGTGCTCGGTGAGGCTGTTCTGTTTGCGAAAAAACCTTGGATGCTGGCACAGGTGGGCGAGGATTTCGACAATATAGAGCTTGCAGAAAAGACCGGCTGGAAAGTGCGGGTCAGAAAGGCGCCGAAGGACATAGCCCCTATTGAAGCTCTCTACAAGACTCTAGGCGAAACTGTCAGTGAACGCACCAAGTTCTACCGCGAAGTGGGAGACAAGATATTTCGCGACAAGCTAAGCGAATCTGCGGAGGCCAGCATCATGACGCTTGGAGGATTTGCAGAAGTTGGCAGATCTTGCATGCTTCTCACTACTCCAGAGAGCAAGGTTCTGCTTGACTGTGGCCTAAACCCTTCCGCCAAGGATTCGCTTGCTGCAATGCCTCGCTTTGATGTTGCTGGCATAGGGATGGAAGAGATTGACGCTGTATTGCTCAGTCATGCACATATGGATCATGCCGGCTTTTTGCCCGTGCTTTACAAGTACGGCTACGGGGGCCCAGTTTACTGCACCGAGCCCACACTCTTACTGATGAGCATGCTGCAAAGAGACTATGTAAAGTGCTCTGGGGATCTGGCGCTCTACTCGGAACAGGACATCGACAGCGCGGTTACGCATACTATAACGCTGACGCACGGGATAGTGACAGACATTTCACCTGACGTCAAGCTGGTCCTTTCAAATTCGGGCCACATCCTGGGCTCGACTTCGGTACACCTACATATCGGAAACGGCGATCACAACCTTGTCTATACAGGCGACATGAAGTTTGGCAGGACTCTTGCTCTTGAAAATGCATCTTGGAACTTTCCGCGCGTCGAAACAATGATAATTGAGAGCACATATGGCGGTAAGGAAGACATCATATGCCCAAGGGAAGAGGCCGAAGCCCGCCTTGCCAGTTCAATTAGCAAGACCGTTTCGGCAGGGGGACACGTGCTTTTGCCGGTGCCGGTAGTCGGCATTTCTCAGGAGATCATTCTTGTGCTTGACAGGTTCATGAAGGGAGTGCAGACTAGGGTGCTCGTTGAAAAATCCATTTCTAAAGCAACAGCTATTTACGAAGCATACCCAGAGTTCCTCTCAAAAGAGATGCGCCAGCGTGTACTGGAATCAGAAGCAAGCCAGTTTGGTTCACAGTTCTCCATAGTAGAATCTGAATTGCTCAAGAGTGATGAGCCTGCGGTGATACTTGCTCCTTCATCGATGCTTGTAGGAGGGCCTTCGGTTGATTACCTAAAGCAAATAGCCGGTGATCCCCGCAACAGGCTAATCATCTTATCATATCAGGCGGTTGAAACACCGGGCAGAGCAATTCAGGACGGCGCCCGCCAATTGGCTATCAAAGGGGAAACAATAAACTTGCAGTGCCAAGTCGAAAGGATAGACGGCTTTGCCAGCCACAGCGACTACAATCAGACTATGGAATATGTCAAGAGGCTCAGGCCAAAGCTCAGGCGAGTTCTTGTTAACCACGGTGAGCGGCCAAAGGCACAAAACCTTGCAAGCTCGATAAATAAGTTCTTCAAAATACAGACCCAGCACCCGCTTGTGCAAGAAGCGATAAAGTTACTTTAGGTCGTATGCTCCACGCCAAATCTTGACGCCAGGTGGTGTGATTACAACGCGCTCTTCGCCTAGCCTTGCGATGTCGCCGCCTATGGACTGCGCGTATGAATATAGGTCTTCAACAACCTTGCGCAATTCTTCAACATCCTTTTGCGCTAGCGGTGTGACTCTAAGGATCAGAATCATATGCTTCTTGATATCTTCTTTTATTGCAGTGATGTCACTAATATCGCGCAGCGTAAGTGCCTTCAAATAAACTGGTGTTTTTTGTGCTTGCATCTGTCTGAATTGAATTGAGGTTGTTATGCGTTGTCAATAGTCATGGTGGTCAAATCTCATTCACTGAATAGTTGATTTTAGCTGGATGACAGTAAATGTGGGATTTTGTACCCTTGAACGCTATATTCGTATGGTGTCGGCCACAGAACTGTCAGCTGGCAACGTACTGACCTCTGTTTCGCTGCCGTCGATAGTTACCCTGACCTTCGACTCAGCGCCCTTTGGGGCGTCAGAGTATCGCAGTGCAATGGCAGCGCATGTTGCCACCATGGTATCATCATGCTTTCCGCGAAGTATGCACATTGGACCGACGTGATCCTTTGCTTCTATTACAATATCACCTTCGGTGATAAGCGCCTTTATCATTTCGTTTTCGTCCTTATTTCTGCCAACTACTAGCTTGGCTTCAGGCGTCAGTCGGAAGTGCCTCCCAACTTTTAAGAGCTCGATGTCGTTAAGCGTTGGGATGTCGTCGAAGCGTTCCATGATGTCTTCAACGCGTTTTGAAAACGCGGGATCAGTCAACAGGCATCCGCCAGCAGCGTTCGGAGGCTCTGCAATGCCAAAGTGTTTTGCCATCACCAGTTGGCCTTTCCTAGACCTGCCCTTGATATCGCCCATATTCTCGCGTTTTATTAATCCTGATTTTTCGGCTTCTGTAGGTGGCAAGTTCTTTGCAGACAGCGGACGTAGTACTTTGCCTTCCATGCTAGTTTCATTTTCAATAATCTGGAGCGCACGGTTATTCTGACTCATCGGTCGCTGGAACAGAACTTCACCAGTAATGACAAGATCTGCGCCTATCTTTTCCATGTGCTCTTTTGCAGCATTATACATCATGGCCCTGCAGTCGATGCAGGGGTTCATACCAGAGCCGTAGCCGTACTTTGGTTTCTTTAGCATGCGAAGATATTCTTCGCCAAAATACACGGTCTTTAACTTTATACCTAATTCGTCGGCCACTTCCTTTACGCGATGGCCGCAGCCCTTGCCGCAGTCGAAGTCGCAAAACGGTGTCTTTATTGCAACAGCCTCGATTTCGACTCCCTGCTCCAGCATCATTCTCACAGCAAGGCTGCTGTCGAGGCCGCCAGACAACAAAGCAACTGCCTTTGGCTTTTTTTCGTCAATCGATTTATCATCGTCTTGCTGCGACATACTAGCATTTGCGGATATTTGGTTATAAAAATGACACTGTTTACTCGTAGGGTCAAACTGCCAATGTCCGTAGCCCGTTAATTTCGGGGCACGATTAGGTTGCGGGGTGTTAATTTCGGGTGATGAGGTTCAAGAAAACTTAAAGTTGCGATCTTCCGTAGCTTTGAGGTCATGGTTTCCGTTTTCGTATCTCATAGCAAACATGATAAAGAGTTCTGTCGAGCACTGGGGCGATAGCCTGTCATTCGAAGGCTGTCGAGTCGCGGGCGATCTTGTCGAAAGTCGGGTGATCAGGTTCTGTCTAGGACATTGGTGAAAATCGGGTGATAACAATAGAAAGGTTGGATAGCTGTTGGATAAAGATGCTAACAAATGGCAACGATTGAGCTCGTATGTAATGCAAGTCATTCTGTGTTAGGAAATCCTAAACTTTACTTCTGCCATTGTTTTCGACGTTCTCACGCTCGCAGTATAGTTTCCGGGTTCGACCTGTTCTAGCACGGGCGGGTACTCTCTACAATTTGAATCTGTCTGATCCCATCTAATAGTCTTTGAAGTCAAGGGTTCCATGGAGTAAGCAGCCGACACCACAGCAATACATTGTTGCACATAGTCATTTGTATCCAGATTCATGATACGGAATCCGAGACCAGACGTACCGAATTGAAGCGTGCTCAACCCGTTATTCCTGACTGTAAAAGTAATTGTTTCACCTCGCGAATAAACTGCTTTATCAGTAGTAATTGAAAGAAATCCCACAATTGAACTTATTAAGGCATAACAACCGACCACTGCCACAGGAATACCTACCGCAATTAGTATAATGTTGTATCTTCTCCTCATATCAACTGGAAACTCCCGCAGTCAGGTTCCGTCTGCTGTCTGTGAAGACTCAACCCTCTTTTTTCCTCTATCCCTTGCATAAAAGGTGATAATTGCAGATGCTATGCCCGTCATGACCAATGGAAGCACAAATTGTAGAAGTGGAAAGCCGCAAACTATCGATGGTCCAAGTCCTGGGTATGTAACTCTACCACTGATGCAATCTAAATAATAGAAAAACGGCTGAATGCCGCTTAGGACTAAACTCAAGACAGACGCAGTAGCTGCTATTAAAACAGGAACGATAGCACGAAAATGTAGAACCCTAGAAAGTCTGCCTCTAATTCCCCAACGCCATAACCAAATAGCAAATCCAAATAACGCTATTGGCATGAGTATAAGTTCATTATCACTAAAGTAAAAGGGACACGAACGTGTGGTTTCGCCATTCAGGCATTGCATGTAGGATTCCAAATTGACATTGAGGTAAAAGATTCCGTAGTAAAGCACCACAACCCCAAATATCGTAGCAACTATACTTGCACCAACGTACCTCTTTTTCATTTAGCCTGATTTGTAAGGGCATTAGTCACTATTAGTTCTAACTGTAGAACGCTGTAAATCAGCCATTTGTTAGCATCTTTATCCAACAGCTATCTCTACCATTACTCAGCCAAGCGAATTGATGAACTCTAAGGATATCATTGATTTCTTTCCAGACTTGCTTATCCATCCATCCTTTCGGCTTCACCTTACAGTCTTTCTCATTGAGAATATCTACAAACTGAATCCTTTTACCAAGATGTATTGCAAATTTGCCGTTTGAGATTTCCTTTTGTTCTACACTTTTACCTATCAAGTCCTTGAGCTTGTTTTGAGGATTCAACTGCAAATCCAAATTAGCTGCTTCGGCTGGTGTCTGCTGATCAGGCAAACCCGTATGTGGTCGCATGAAATTGTGTACAATTCGATGAAACTCCAAGAAGTCTTTAGCAGAATCATCATTGCCAAGATCTCTACGTGCTTTCGTAGTCTGTCTAACCTCATTGTGATACCTCTCGATAGGTCTACTTTGAAAGCCATCCTTTAGTGAGTTGGTCTTGATATGCAGAGTCTTGCGGGCATCCAGTTCCTTCATGAAGGCATCTCTATACGACATCAAAGAGTTCAACGAGAGGGCAACGATGCACGTTCGTACAAAATCGCTGTCTGAAGGCTTTGAAAACAGACCAGTTGAGAGGTACCACAATGAGCTCAGATCAGTCATCAAGGCTCGGAGAGGTCTTGGTAACGACAAGTCGGCTCAAAAGTTCGTTGACGGCTACCGCCACTATCACAACTTTGTACGACCGCATACGGGATTGCAAGACAACCGGACACCGGCAGAAGCGGCGGGAATCGATCTTAAGCTTGACAAGCAAAACCCGATGAAGGATTTGATAGTCAAGTCAGCAACTGCAAGCCAGAAGGAAAAGAACCCTGAAATGTACGTCATTAACCAGCTAGGTAAGCGGTTTGAAAAGCTCACAGTTATCAATGAAAAGGACTGCATCAAGTTCAAGCAAAATGGATGGATTGAGAGGGAAGAATGGAGAGAGATAAACGACATACTTCGAGTCAACGGCTTTAGCTGGCTATCTAATGGCAGAGATAGCTGCTGGATAAAAATGCAATGAGAGGTTCGAGCTCATTCCAGTTTACGTACCCTTATCTGGATTGCCTCAATTACACATGCTAGAATCAAACATAACCCGTTCTTTTCGATGCCAAATTTCCTTCTTTCATTCAGAGAAATTAAGTCTGTCAATGTTTGATTAATTTCCTTCCTTGTTGCGGCATCAAATATGCTAAGATCAAGATGTTTGTCACCACGCTTCTCTATAAGCTCGAAAATATCCACACCCTTATCCATCAGATTCTTGATATATCCAATATCGAAATTAGTATTGCCTGCGTCAATGAGATGGTTTAGTTCCTGTGCGAATAATGTATAATGAGTCGTATTGACCATACATCAATAGGTCATGTTTGTATTAATAAATTAGTCTTAGGAATATCGCCATCACCCGAAATTAACACCCTGCAGCAAGCCATGCCCCGAAGTTAACAGACAGGCAGGAATCGGGAAAACACCCTAAGAATTACCAGTGTCATAAAAATGATATGTGCCCCGCCTCTGACTCACACGCTGTCACTGGTTAGCCATAAGCTGTTTCCTCTGCGCGCTCTATAAACGGGGTACATTGTTTATGATGTCATGCTATTTGTCTTTTATGATGTCTGACAGGTCTATCTCAAATGCCGCGACGGGAACTCTCAGCTTGAAATTCTCGACCGCAAGCGGGGTAACTTCGCCTATCGTTCCAATCAACATACCATCAACGACAATTTTGGCAGACCTACCTTCCATGAACATCGTATTTTGCGCCGCCTTTGTAATGGCGTCCTTGCCAAAGCACGACTTGATCAAGGCTTGCATTACAGACCTTATTTCGGTGTAGCCTGCATCAGCGTTAGCTATGACGGCGCCCACATTCCAGCTTTCTGTTACGACTCTCTTCTTATGAAAGGTCTTGCCTATCTCGAACAGCCGCTGCGGGTATTCTTCGTGCACATTGCGGGAGAGCGATTGTAGCAGAGCCGGGACAAGCGAGTCGCGCAGGATTTCGTGCTCGATGCTTTTAGAGCCGTAGACTGAGAGGGCATCCTTGCCGGTAATGCCAAACGCGTCGTATTGTACTTCCCTGCTTGTCAGCGAGAAGCCGAGTGACTCGATCATGCCAAGACCTGTCAGGGCTTCTCTTATCGCGCACAAATAAGTGGAAAGTAAATTTCTCTGACCTGCCGTCGGCGAAGCCGGGAATGTCGGCTCTAAGTTGAATATGCCGTAGCCTATCGCCACTTCCTCTGCAACGTCTATTGTGTGGTTGATGTCCGTGCGGTATCGCGGTACGGTGCAGACAATGTTTTTGCCACTTGCCTTTGCGTCAAGCCTGCTCTTCTTCAGATACATGATCGCTTGCTTGGTGTCAAGCGCCAGGCCAAGGATGCTGTTAAGGTAGCTAATGTCGGCTGAAATTACCTTTGGCCTCATCTGAGGTGTTTCGACCTTTTTGCCCGAGTCTATAGTTACAGTTCTTATCTCAAAGCCTGCGTCGTAGAGGGTAACTGCAATTATTGCAAGCGCGTCTTCGGCGGCCTTTTGATCGGTTGCGGTGACTTCGACAAGGAGGTTGCGGCAGTTTTCGTCCAGCCTCGTCGCGTTGCCGTTGATTATCGGAGGAAATGAAAGCGTTGTGCCAGCACTGTCGACAATGACTGGATACCTGTCAAGCCCTTCCAAGATGTGACCGTATTGCTTTCCTGTTTCTGATTCCTTCAGGATTCGATCTATTGATTGATTCGAAGATTCGCCAAGTGGCTCAAATGTATGGTCGCCGGTTGCTGTCTTGTAGGTTACTGGGAATTTGATGGCGTCAAGGTTGTGGATGCCGATAGACGCTTTCTTACGCCTTCTGCCCACGCCGTTGTGGAGGTCTTCCTGCATTGCGATCAGCTGCTTGATCGTCTCGTGGTCCAACTTGCCGTTCCGTGCAACGAGCGCCACGATGCAGGGTCTTATCCTCTTGACCGTCGGATCTACCTCTAGTGCCAGCCCGCTTTTTCCAGCTATGTTGAATTTGGGCGTTCCAGTCTCGATTCCCAGCAGTCCGCGCAGAGCCCTTACTATGCCATAGTCTGATGAAAAATCCGGTCGGTTTGGGTTGTATTCCACCCTGATTACATTGTTGTCGACGCCTTCGATGTCGAGCGCGACAAACGGAAGTACGTCTAGAGCCTTGTTCACTTTAACTCCGGGGACGAACCTTTTCAGCCGCTCGACACTCATATTTACAACTGGCATCTTGGCACACTCCTGAGCCATGCGAGCCTGTTCCCGTAAAGCTCGCGAACATCGTTCAAGCCAAATCTTAGCATGGCAATCCTCTCAAGGCCGCCTCCCCAAGCAAGGACACGATTCTTGATGCCAAGCGGCTCTGTTACTTCAGGGCGGAAAATTCCCATACCGAACAGTTCGACCCACTTGTCCAGTTTTTCGTTGTAGACCATGCTCTGAAGCGATGGCTCGGTGTATGGAAAGAACGTTGGCCAAAACTTGACCTTCTTGATGCCCATTTTCGCGTAGAATTCTTTTTGCAGGCCCATCAAGTCGCGCAATGATGCAATTGGCGCTGTGGCGACACCTTCGACCTGATGGAATTCTACAAGATGCTTGAAAGATACTTTTTCGTTCCTGAAAACCCTCCCCACCGAAAAGTATCGGCCAACTTCAGGTTTGAACGTTGCAAGGTGCTGTAGTGTTACCGGCGTAGTATGAGTGCGCAGAACTATGCGCTCGGCTTCTTTAATATCCCATTTGCTGCTCCATCCTTTTTTGTGGACCTCTGCAACCTTTCTTTTCTGTTCGCTGGTCGCTGGTATCTGCTGCCTCTGACCTGAAATGTAGAAGGTGTCCTGCATTTCCCTTGCAGGGTGGTCCTGCGGCGTAAACAACGCGTCAAAGTTCCAGAATCCTGATTGCACAATAGGCCCATCTATTTCGCTAAAGCCAAGCCCGACAAAAATCTCTTTGACTTCTTCAATAATGTCGACGAGAGGATGTCTCCTGCCGGGATAGACGACCGGCGCGGGAGCCTCCACATCTAGCGCACTAAATTTTGTTTCCTTCCATTTGCCTGACGTAATTAGTTCTGTTGTAAGGCGGCGCTCTGTCTGCTCTTCTTTCAACGTCGGAAGAACCATCCTGCCCGCACCGGTAAGAGAAATTCTGGATTCCTTTTCCTCCTTGACCTCTATGTAGTTCGGGCGCTTTTTCACCTGCTCAAGAATCATCTTTTCCGGTTCGGTCATCTCTCCAACTTCTGTTCCATCCTTTAGTTTTGCAAGAAAAGTTTCTTCTGCAGATTGCTTTTCTGCCAATGGGGTTGTTGCCATCCTCCCTCCGACCAATTGAATCCACTGGTTTCTCTTTGCACCTGCGATGGCAGCGTTCACCTCTTCGTTATTTATTGCGCCACTGGCAAGAACTTCTCCGATAGTGCTCTTGCCCTCCTTTACCGCGTTCACTAGCCTTCTTTCCGGTAGCCCACCCGCAACGGCAACCTTCCCTTCAGAACCAAGGTATACTTTGAATATCGAAGACTCGTTAATCGAGATGAGGTTTTTGAACTTGAGCCATTCAATGCCGCGCCGCGCCTGATCTATAGACAATCCGGAGCTCTCCGCAAGTGAATCGATTTCAACATGCCCGTTATTCGCCAGAGCCCGGAGTACGGATCGCTCAATTGGATGAAGTGTTGGCGTCCTACTCATTAGTCAGAGTTGTGACAGTGGAAGACTTTTTAAACGTTTAACGTCAAGTTGCTGCAAGGATGGATCAGTCCGAAAGCAGCGATCAAAATGACGACTTCAAGGTCACACCTTGGGAAGTGGAGGGTGAAGTCGACTATGACAAGCTGATCGAAAACTTTGGTACGCAGCCGATAACGCCAGAAATCTTGCAGAAAGTCAAGGGCATGACAGGCGAGATCCATCCAATGCTGAAACTGCGCTACTTTTTTTCTCACCGCGACTTTGACTGGATATTGGATAAGAAAAGCAAGGGTGAGAATTTTTATCTGTACACTGGCAGGGGGCCGTCAGGCATGGTCCATATGGGTCACCTTATGCCGTGGATGTTTACGAAATACCTGCAGGACAAGTTTGATTCTAAGCTGCTGTTCCAGCTGACTGACGATGAAAAATTTTTCTACGGACAGGACAAGACAAGGGAGGAGATCGAGCGCTATACGTACGAAAACATCCTTGACATTATTGCAATTGGCTTTGACCCAACAAAGACAAGGATCATAGTGGATACAAAGCACATCCAGCACCTATATCCAATTGCGATTGAAATTGCAAAGCGCATCACGTTTTCTACTGCTAGAGCAGTTTTTGGGTTTTCAAATTCAACAAATATTGGCATGATCGGTTTTCCGCCGGTGCAGGCGGCGCCGTGCTTTTTGCCTTCTGTCATAGAGGGCAAGCCAGTCCCGGTACTGATACCGGCCGCTATTGATCAGGATCCATACTGGCGCATAACAAGGGACGTTGCCGACAGGATGGGCTACTACAAGCCTGCCCAGATACATAGCAAGTTCCTACCCGGTCTTGGCATGCTAGGCAAGATGTCGTCATCAAAGCCAGAAACCGCAATTTTCACTACGGACGATCCCGAGGTCGTTGAAAAGAAGGTCTCGACCGCGTTCACCGGTGGCCAGCCTACAGTTGCATTGCAGAGGCTGCTAGGCGCCAACGCGCTCGGCTGCCCAGTCTTTTGGTACTTACGCTACTTTTTCGATACTGAAAAGCAGTCAAACGAGCGCATCCTAAAATGTAAAAGTGGCAATCTGCTATGCGGTGAATGCAAGGCTGACTTGGCAAAAGGGGCCAAGCCGTTTGTAGTAGAGTTCAAGAAGCGGCGCGAAAAAGCCAAGGATGTCATTGACATGTTCATGTACGACGAAAAACCCTTTTCGAAATGAAGACCGTGAAATTTGAGTGCGACGACCGCTATGAAGCGGAAAAGTTGGCCGGCCTCGTATCAGTGCAAAAAGATGATACTGTCTATGTCGATGATGTTGCAGCAGTGGTTGGCAACGAAATCGTGATAAAACTAAAGGACAGATCTTCACACGCAATTCAGTTAAAGGACAAGGAAAACGTGGACCGACTAAAGTCGCTACTACTGGACGTTGTAGGGGGAAAAATAAGGATCCTCTACAGTGACTTTTCTGGGTCTGTAGCAGAAATAACTCTAGGCTAGCGCAGCTCCTTATTCATCTCATCGGTCAGTATTTCCTGCACCTTTCTGAAATAAAGGCCTGTCGAATAGGGCATCATCGGTATGTATTCTTCAATAACCTGCATGACATGCGGAACAGCCCTCTTTGAAACGTCCATCTTGAACTTCATCCAGAGGATCCTGTCCTGCTCAAAGCGGACCTTATCCTTGAGGTGCGGTGGTACTATTTCTCTTGATCTGTCCTCAATACGCTTGTACCAGTATGCAAGAATATCCGGGTCAAGGCCTTCGCGTAAGTTCTTTACGCCCGATACTATCTTGCCTGACGCATGATCAATAGGTGTTTCCGGATACATGCATATTTATTTAAAATCCAGGATAAAAGTTCGGTAATCAAAGATTGTTGATTATGCCTATCCGCGTTTTAACAATCTGCCTTCGCCATCTATTTCACCCGCCCTAATGCGCGTTGAGGATATGGGCGCGCCGTCCTCCGCCCTTACCATCTCTACAGCAATTACCTCCACGGGCTCTAACCCTTTTTTGGTACGCATCCTGTTTAGGAGCCTGCCCTTGGCATGTGTCTCGCTGCTTGCTACCAATGCCCCGACTTCGTCTGTAGTTACCGCGGGCCCAAAGTCGCCATCCAGTTTGGCAATTTCATAACTTGCATTGCCAAATTCCTTTTTTATCATTTTCTTGAGGTTTTCAACCCGTCGGTCGAACTTGTGGTTGAGCTTCTTGCCCCTCTTTTTTGCAAACTCGTCGCTTGAAACTCCAATTATGACTTTCTTCCCTGCTTGGAAGGCTTTGGACAGAAGGGCGATGTGACCCGTGTGTATTTCGTCAAACGTGCCCCCCGTTGCGACCACGGGGAATTTTTCAGCCAACCCTGGTATCAAGCACCGTGCAATATTAATTCGTAGTCTATCCCTTATTGAATATCTTGACTGCCTGAGGAGGACATACGTTTTCGCACGCCATGCAGAATATGCAGTCCTTTTCGCGGATCATAAATGCTTTCTTTTCAGAGGCAGGATGACCGGGCGTTTCAAGCCATTCATA
>DASYSB010000059.1:0-57008 GCA_036003785.1 Nitrososphaera sp. | reverse complement strand
TAACTACCATAATAGAGCGCCGGGAGAGGGATTTGAACCCTCGGGACCCTCACGGGTCACAAGCTGGCCGGTTTTACAAATTCCAGGCTTGCGCCCTACCGGGCTAGGCGACCCCGGCACTACACCTTGCACACAAACCCGTCTGTATATTAATCATAAGCAGGACAAAGCTAAAAATTGAGGGACGTACAACCATCATTGATTTTGGCTGCCCAAGGGTTATCCGATCACTGTAAGGGAGGGAATCACGTTGACTGCAGCGACTGCATGTGCAAATGCCACATTCCCGGCACAATTGAAAACCTTTCAAAGAACATTGCCAAGCTGGACCGCAAGAGGCCTGGCATCGGTGAAACTCTCTAGCAATTTTTCATAATTCGTCGGCATTTTCGTTTTCCAGTTTGTCAAGGTCGACTTCTGTCGGCACCTTGACGTCGACTGCCTGTGTCCCCTTCGACCGCCACGCCTTTGGGTACGTACCGGGCTTCATGATAAGCCGCTTCATCACAAATGCTATTCCGCGGACGTTCTGCTCTATCTCTTCCTTTGTCATCGCCGCTTGCCCAAGTCCAACCACCTCACCTTTGAGGGTGTACACACCCACGAGCTCTCCCACCCGCAGGTCCTTTGGCAAAGCTATAACTCCGGGTACCGCAAGCGGCGCTCCGTGGCACAGCGCGTCAACTGCCGTGTCGCGCACTGTTACTGCCCGTATACCTTCCAGGCAATGCTCTATCGGCACAATAAGACGACGCAATTTTTCGTCATTCTTGCTTTCCTTATAACGCTGGTACGCGTCCGCGAGGTCGTGCAGCCTTACAAGGCCGCCGTTTTGCTCTGCCAGGTTACTCACTCTCGTCCGGCGAAGCTCCACCATTGTTGCCCCGGACGACAGCACTTCTCCAATGTCGTAGATTATCTTCCGGATGTACGTGCCCGCCTGGCAAAGGATACGCATGAGTACCAGTCTGTCGTGATTTTCAAGGTAGTCGAATTCATAAACAGTCCTGACGCGGGTAACACGCCGGACAGATGAGCGCTGCGGTGGCCGCTGGTATATCTCGCCGGTGAATTCCCCCATCACTTGGTTTAGCTTGTCAACTGAAACGTGCGAATGAATACGCGCTAGAGCATAGTACTCCTTTGAGCCCAGCAATAGCACTGAAAGTGCCTTGGTGCCCTCCCCGAGACCGAGTGGCAAAAGCCCGGTTGCTCCAGGGTCAAGCGTGCCGCTGTGTCCAGCCTTTTCAATTTCCAGTATGCGCTTTACCCATGCTACTACTTCATGGCTTGTTGGCCCGGCCGGCTTGTCTAAAAGTACAAGGCCGTAATACAGCAATGACTCGACAGGCCGCCGGTCAGGGTAGTAACCATAGTTGTCGTTGGTGATGTCGTCACCCACTTTGACAAGGTTCTTCAGCTGCGGCAGGATCAAGACTATCCACCTATTTGCCGCTTAACTATTAATTTGGATATCTCGATAAGAGGGTCAAGCGGCAATTTGTCAGTGTTCAGCATATAATCAAAGACCGTCAGGTCCTCGCCGAAGCGAAGTCCGTATAAGCTTCGGTAAATCTTTTTGTTCTCGTCATCTCTAAGCGTGATTATTTTTTTTGCTTCTGCAAGGCTGATTCCGTCTCGGTTTGCCATTCTTCTCGCTCTGTTTTCTGTTGAGCCCCGGAGCCATAGCTTTATCACCGATTCTTCTTTTACGAGCCAGGGCAGCGTGTAGCTGGTAATGACGGTGCCGCCTTTTTTCACTAATTCACTCAGTTTCTTATCCACCTTCTTGTCAAACGACTGATCTGACTTGCGCTCTTGCATGAATTTTTTTGCGTCTGCAGTGTCCCACCAGTCGTCCCTTGCAGTAGAGTATCCTTTTTCCGCGGCAAGCATCTTTAAAATATCTCCTCCGTTATACATCACGAGGCCAAATCCTTCCGAGAGCTTGCCCGCTATTGTCGTTTTGCCCACTGCTGGCCAGCCTGAAATGACAATGCTGAACTTGTTGGCCACCAATTCTAGGTCATGCTCGGCATGCTAGTCTTTGTTACCTTCGATATTATGCCGCTAAAGCCAAATGAACCTATCAGGAACCATCCCCACAGGTAGACTTGACCGGGTATCCTGCATGGCCCAGTGTAAACGGGGCTGCCGTCCGGGTTGGTCTTGGGAGTGCCGTCTTCGTTTGTTTGTTGCTTCATGTCGTGTTGTACGTTTTCTTCATTGCATGTTACAAATGGCAGTTCTATAGGCGATATTGATACCGTTCCTCCAAATATGGCAGGGAAAACGAAAATCCAGATCATGAACGATGGTATCATGTAAATGAACATCGGGCGCATCTGTTGCTGTTGCATCTCAAGTGCCATCTTGTTGACGTAAGCCTGCTTCTTTTTCAGCTCGTCGATTCTGGGCTTGTCCTGCTTTTTGATAGCGTCGGTGTATTGTCTGCGCCATTCGTTTGTCTCCTTCATGACTCTGTTCATCTTTTCAATGTCAGTGGTCTTTTTCCGGAGTATTGCAAAGGCGAAATTCATGCCGACCGATATCAACAACGCTACAATGGTCGCGGTTACCAGGTCAGGAAACAATGGATGCTGTGTGTACTGCGGGGAGAAAAACTGCATCAGAAGGTCATGGAGATTCATTTTTCATCTCCTACTAACAGAGTCCTTGCTATATTTGCTGCCGCTTCGCCTACCTGACCATCATTGTTCATGATTATTGCAAACGGAGCCCCAGTCAGGATAGAACAGGATGCCACCATCATCCTTGAAATGTCAAGCTCCTTCTGAATGTTTTCCGCAGAAATGATATCGCGCTGACGCGTCTGGTCGGTCTTGCGGCGCTTCGCTATTTCGATTGCATCCGCGGCGACCATGATCATGTTGGTCGGCTTCATGATATTCAGTAGTCTTATCGGGAGCCCGGGATAGTACCCTTCCTCAGTGTTTATGAAAAGGTGTGTGTCGACTAGTAAGATGTCGTCATTCATTTCCGCGATGTGCTTCGCAGCCATTTCTTGCAGGCGACGTTGTTCCTCGACGGGCATCTTGCGCATCTCATCCCTGCTCTTGAGTCCTATTTTTTTGGCCTCTTCAAACATGACGGTGCCAAAAACTACGATTGTGGTCTTGCGCTTCTTGTTCAGCATTTCTGCCGCACGGGTGATCACTGTGGTCTTTCCCACGCCTGGAATGCCGACGATCACGGCGCGTTTATAGTTTTCTGCCAAGCATAGCCGCCAGACCTGGCATGTGCATGTCTACCTGTTCCTTGACCAGCGTCTGGTAGTAGCTGACCATGATGTTGACCATTAGCAAAAGGCCAGTTCCGCTTCCAAAGACATTCAGGATATCTGAAAGGGAAGATAAGAGGCCAAGTGTTATACCGCTGATTATAGTGAGAGACGGGATGTACCGATTAAGGAGGGTCTCTACCGATCCTTCAGCGCGCCTAAAGCCTGGAACCTGAACGTCGGCATCTAGAAGGTTCTTGGCGGCATTCTTAGCGGAAAGTCCGCCAAGCTCCACCCACAGCCTTGAAAAGATCGTGACAATGGCTGTAAGAAATATAACGTATATCACAGCCTTTATAGGATCTTGTACCACGTGGTCAAGGCTCCTAGGAGATGTGATGTAGTATAGTATGCCTCCTATTGGGGTTGCTTGGCCTCCTTGGGAACTAGGATCAAATTGTGCGATCACGTTGAAAATAGGACTCTTGTTGTCGGGGTTGTAGTTGGCCCACAACATTTGTCCCATAAAGACAGCGTTAGCAAGGAGTGCAGACGACAGTATAACCGGGATAACTGAAGTGTAGAGCAGCTTTATCGGATAGACAGCTGTAAAGCCCCTGTACTTTGTCGAGACGATCGGCACGTCGACATGTATTCCCTCGATATACACCAAGATGAGGATTACAACTATTGTCAGAGTAAGAGCAAAGACGCTTGGAAGCTGGCCAGTGCGGAAGAATACGTCATCGGCATGCCCACTGGTGACTGCGCTTATTGTGAATGGCAGTATGCCTACTGGACCATCGTTTCCAGGAACTACACTAAACACACTCCACAGTATAGTCTGGGCAATGCCGGCCATGATGAAAAGGCTGAGGCCCGAGCCTACACCCCATCCTTTCTGCACCATCTCGTCCATCAGCATTACGATTATGCTTGCGCCTATGAGCTGTGCTATCACTACATAGATGGCGAAAGGAGCCTCATCAGCTGTCAGCGGTCCATAGACGCTTGCGCCGTAGAGACCGCCTTCCGCACAGATTACAATTATCGTGACTATCTTTGTTGCAGACGTAAAGAGCGACCTGTCATCTGGATTCTTGAAATCCAATTTGATCAGGTCTGAGCCCTTCAGAAGCTGCATGAGCAATCCCGCTGTAACTATTGGTCCGATCCCAAGCTCCATCAATGTTCCTTGCTGTGCAGCAAAAATTACTCTCGCAAACTGAAGGAAATCAAACTTTGGGTCTTCAGTGACTCCGTAAAGAGGGATCTGACCCATTATGAGGTATGCGAAAAGTGCGATCGCCGTCCAGACAAATTTTTCTGATAGTGAAATCTTTTTCTTTGGCTTTGGGACTTGCGGAACGTAGGCTGATACGGTCTTGATGATGCGTCGTAGCCCGTGCTCACTTGTCGTCGTGCTGCTCATCTGTTATAACCTCTCCACCTGCAGCCGCAATCTTGCTCTTGGCATTTTCTGATACCCTGGCCACCTTGATCGCATAAGCCCCGCTGATAGAGCCTCCGCCCAGCAGTTTGTCGTAGCCCAGAGAGGTCAAGTCGAGGATAACCTTCCCGCTTTTGTCGACATTTCCGTGCTTTGCAAAGACAGTGTCTAGGTCGCGGACGTTTATCCATCTCTGCACAATGTTGCGGTTAAAAGAGTTGAATGGATCGTGACCAAAGTGGTCTGGTTCCTCGATGACTGTTCTAATGAAGAAGTGTTTGTGCTTTCCAGCGCCCCCAATGCCGCCTCTGCTGCCGGCTTGCCTGTGCTGACCAACTTGACCCCAGCCGCAATACCGGCTGCCGCGCTGCCTCCTGCTTTTTCTAAATCTAGTAGCCATAAATTATCACTGTGCTGCTGGAATTAGTTATCACGTTCGCTTGCACCTTAATTAAGTCTTGCTGCGCTAGAGCATCCTCTTTACGATCTCGACCAGTTCGTCGTCTTCTCCGAGAATCCCGTTCTGCGCATACTGGGTCTTGGTCTTTCTCTTGAAACCTCCCTTTGGAGGGCTGAGTGCAAACCATGGTTTGATGCCTTCCAGTTTGCTAATAGCCACCTTGTTTTCTGCTATTGCGGTTGCAAGATCGTCAATGCCCTTGTACCCCTTTGGAAGATCGGAATTCGTTATGGGCTTGTAGCCGGTCTTTCTGCCGCGCTTTTCAAGAAGTTCTTTCACAATGCCGGCGTCTGCCTTTGTCCAAGCAACCACTTCCTTAACCTTCCTCAGCATGCCGAGGTACTGTTCGCTTTCCGGCACTACTGTTGCCCGGAAGCGCTTGTCGAGATTTAGGCCATCAAGAGTAGCCTGCGCCCATCGTGGTATATTGACCGTTCCCTTTATTCTGACTACGAGATATGCCATGTTAGTTTAACCTACGCTGTACGTGCTCCGCAGAGCATTGAAAATTGCTTTTGTTGTTGACGCCATTGTGTTAGTCGAGCCAAAGGACTTTGTCCATGCGTCCTTCAGGCCCGCCAGCTTCAACAAATTCTTGATGTTTTCGCCTGCAACAATACCAAGCCCCCTTGGGCCCGGAATGATTTCGATTGTGACGCTGCCTCCCTTGCCCCGCACCTTGAATGGCACAGAGTGGAGCTGGTTGCACTTGCACTCCCAGCTTCCGCAGCCAAGCTTGACTGGAATTACATTCAGGTAAGCGGCATTTGTAGACTTGTCTATTGAAACCCTCATCTGGGAAGCCTTGCCCTTACCGATGCCGAACCAGCCGGCCTCATTGCCGACTGCAACCAGAGCGTTAAAGCGCGTCATCTCACCGGCGTCGGTCTGCTTTTGGACGATGCCGACGTGGACCACTTGGCTTTTCATGTCAGGCAGGAGATGTTTTACGATCTCGGCCTCCTGTATCCTCATGCCGTTTTCATAGATCTGGTCCATCGAGTTTATTTTGCCTGCCAGCACCATGCTTCCAAGTGTTGTTCTAGGCTTCCATTCTGCCTGCTGCTGGCTTGACGATGATTGGAACATACGACTCATTTCTTCTTGCTCTTGCCTCCCTTGGCTTTCTTCTTTTCCTTCCGCTTCTCTTCCTTAGCTTCTTTCTTCTTGGGTTCTTTCTTCTCCTTTGGCACCTTTTTCGCTACCTTGGCAGACACTTCCTTCTTCTTTTCCTTATGCGTAGGAGTCGGTGCCTCTTCCTTTTCTGCAGCTTTTGGCATGGGCTTTTCTGCCGGCTTTCCGGCGTCAAGTCTGCTCTTTATTTCTTGGAAATGGGAAGGGTAATCTTCTGGACTAAGACCGTTCTTCAAGATAGCTGAAAAGCGAGACTTGTATTCTTCTTGGTTCTCCTTCAAGATGCCAGCATAGTCGGCGATGTGTTGGCCTGTTATTCTTTCTTGCCCCGGTAGAGACTCTTCAGAAACAGGCATTGAAATGCCGCCATCGACTATACCCTTCATGCAAGCAGCCACCCTAGAAGTAAAGTGGTCCTTGCCAATGTAAAGGACGGCGTTCTCTACTCCTTTGCTTAGTGCTTTTTTGCCTAAGAGCATGCCCGTGAGGTAACATGCGGGCAGGTTGTTAAAAGTTCCCTTCCAGCCCTGTTTGGCAAGCTCTCTGCTATGCGAAGAAGCGATGACTATGTCACCAGTCGGCGTCGGCTTGAGCACCTGAGCCAAGACATTCTGATCGCTTACCTTGACGGTCACAAAAGAGCGTCGCCCGATCAGAATTGCGGCCCTTTTGCGATAATTTGTCTTATTCTCCCTGATTCTTTTTAGCGTGTGAACATAAGTCAATAGTTATCCACCATTCAACAATTAGAGAAGCAACAAATGTAAAGCACTTATAAACGTTCTATGATTTCCTCATTTCCTCGTCATTCTCTTTGCAACCGAAGCCGCGTACGCTCCGGCGCCAACGCCGTTGTCGATGTTGACCACCGCCAAGCCAAGGCTACAGCTTTGCAACATTGAAGCCAGTGCAGCGATGCCGTTTCCACCAAAGCCGTAACCTATCGAGGTCGGGACGCCCACGACGGGGATGTCAACCATGGACGTAACAACTGACGCAAGCGCGCCCTCCATCCCCGCTACAACAACTATGACGCCCGCGTTCTGCGCCATCATTTCCTTTAGCGCCGGGAATAGCCTGTGCATGCCTGCAATGCCGACGTCGTAGCTGGCCATTGCTTCGCATCCCATTGCTTTCGCCACAAGTCGCGCCTCCTCTGCAACCCCGATGTCCGAAGTGCCGGCTGCAATTATCCCTATCTTTGCTCCTGTCATTTTCCGGCCGAATGACTTGTCGGAAGCAAGGAGTGTTGTGCTATTCTTGCCGACTTCGACCATCAAACCATTTTTCATTAGTGCTTTTGCGACCCGGGGCAGCTCAGTCTTCCTTATCCTGCTGACGACAGTCTGTCCGTTGCGCCGTATGGCGGCGAGCGCAATCTTGATGACATCCTTGTACTCTTTGTTTTCCGCAAATATTATCTCGGGCATGCCTTTTCTCATTTCCCTGCCGACATCCAGCTTTGCAATATCGTCAATCTTTTCGATCGCGTGGATAGAGATCGCCTTCTCTACGTCTGACAGGCTGAGGCTGCCGTTTGCAAACCTGGCCAAGATCGTGTGTAAGTCCATCGGTTAGCCAGCTATTCTGCAAAAAGAGAATAAAAGGGTTTAAAGAGGAAGTGCCTTGATCGCTTCCTTCACGCTTGCGACGCCCTTGTCAAAAATGTCTTGCTCAAAGCTGTCCAGCTTGAGCTCGATCACTCGCTCTACGCCACTTGCGCCAACGACTGCAGGGACGCCAATGCACAGGTCTGAAACCCCGTACTCCCCTTCAAGCAACGTCGATATCGGTATTACCAGCTTCTTGTCACGAATAGCTGATTCGAGCATAGTCGCGACAGCGTTGCCCGGCGCGTATACTGTTGCGCCCTTGAGTGCAATTACTTCGGCCGCGATCTTTCTGGTTTTCTCAAATATTTCCATCGCCTTGTCCTTTGAGATGAATTCATGCAATGGAATTCCCCCTATCGAAGAAAACCTCGTCAGCGGTAACATGTTTTCGCCGTGCTCGCCAATAACCATCGCCTGGATTGAATCGCGCGAAATCTTTGTAGTATCTTGGATAAAGCTCTTAAACCTTGAAAGGTCCAGCATGCCACCCATACCCATTACCTTGTTCTTCCTTGCCTTAATCGCCTTGAGCGCAAGTTGTGTCATCGGGTCGAGCGGGTTTGTCACAACAATGATGGTAGCGTCTTTAGCATACGATGCAATCTTGCCTGAAACATCTTTGACAATGCCGGCGTTTATCTTTAGCAGATCCATTCTTGTCATGCCAGGCTTTCTGCCTACACCAGCAACGAGCACGACATAGTCGGAGCCGCGCATGTCTTCATAGTTGTTCGAGCCCCGTGCCACCGCGTCAGAGCCCCTTTCCGAGAGCTGATGGTTGATATCCATCGACTCTCCCTGAGGTAAACCTTGCACTATGTCTAGAAGTAGTATGTCCCTATCAAGCTCCCGTAGGCCGCAGTTTAGCGCTGCTGAGGCGCCGACCTTGCCGGATCCGATTATCGTAATTGTCATATTCGAGGTTGCAACTGGCTGGATTGCTTATATAAATTGTGACTGGAGCCGGATCAGCTTTAAATTAAGCAACATATCAAGTCAATTGCAATTTGTCAAAGAAGAAAAGGGAAGACAGTTACTTTGCCGCAGGCCGGCGAAGAAGGAAAAAATACATGATGATTATTATACCAATCATAATCGCGGTAGCAGCAGCCGGGGCTTCCGGTGCGATTTTATACCAACCCGCACAAGTGATGGCAATAAGCGGAGTTGAATGCCACAAAGCAGAGCAGACCAATTACCACATTCATTCTCACATTGACATATTTGTCGATGGTCAGAAGAAGGACGTTCCTGCCAGTATTGGAATACTCTCTTCACCTTCCTGCTTTTTCTGGCTCCACACCCATAGTTCAGATGGCGTCATACACGTAGAGGCGCCTCAAACAAGGCAGTTCACTTTGGGACAGTTCCTTGACATATGGAACCAAACTCGTGACTCGAATGGATTGTTCAAATCCGTGTCTGGAAAGAATGTGACAGCATACGTTAACGGTGACCAATTCCAAGAAAATTATAGAGACATACAGCTGGAATCACGTAAGCAGATCGTTCTTGCATATGGTGAGCCTCCCGCAAAAATTCCTGAATATGACTTTGGTAACCTGAGATAAAAGCAAACGTGATATAAAGCAAGGCAGAAACTAACGTGGTAATGGCAGCGAGGATTGCTGTAATAGATAGCCAAATAGCAGGCATTGCAGGCGACATGCTCATGTCAAGCCTGGTGGACGCAGGGGCAAACAAAGCCAAAGTAATCGACGCGATCTTTGTCTGCCAAAACTTTCTGAAGGGAAGCAAGATAACCAAGGTGGATTTTGCCAAGGTGGTGTTGCACGGCTCTGCTGCGACTCAACTCCAAATGAAATATGCCGACAACATACATGACCGCAAGGGCCAAGAAATGCATGGCTCCCTCGCACGCTGCTGCGACTCGGTCGGGCTTGAGCAGAGGGCCAAGACGTTTGCGCTTGAATCCCTGAAGACGATAATCTCCGCCGAAGCGCGGATTCATGGCGAGGATTTGAACAACGTACACCTACACGAAGCATCGAGCATAGACACCCTTGCAGACCTGGTAGGCTGCGCAGTTGCGTTGCAAGACCTGAGGTTGTTTGATAGCAGGATTTTTTCTACGAAGGTGGCAGTCGGAGGAGGTTTGCTAAAGTTTTCCCACGGCACAGTTCAAAACCCGGCCAGTGCGATCCTTGAAATTTTCAAGAACAAGCAATTCATGCTGGTAGGAGGGCAGGCTGAAGATGAATTGACGACTCCGACGGGGGCTGCAATGCTGGTTAACCTGGCTTCTAGTAGCACCAACTATTATCCCAGCATTGCTCCGGAAAAAATTGGCTATGGCGCTGGCACGAAAAAATTTGTGGGGTTTGCCAATGTGGTTCGTCTGCTCATAGGCATGTCGGGCATCGTCGCCGAAGCTGGTAAGGACACTGTGTGCGTCGTTGAAACAAACATCGACGACGCCTCGGGCGAGCTTGTGGGAAACCTTGTTGAGCGACTGGCAGAAGTTGCAAAGGACGTGATGGTCATTCCCGGCACGACCAAAAAGAGCCGACCGGCGTACCTCATTAAGATTATATCTGAAAATGCCAAGCTAAACAGCGTGCTAGAGGTGCTGTTCAGTGAGTCAGGGACGCTTGGAGCCAGGGTACAAGAAGTAGAGCGGTATGTGCTCCCACGGGCTATGCTGACTGTCCCAGTTGATGTCAATGGGACCACGTTCAATGTTCATGTCAAGGTAGTCAGGGACTCGAGCGGAAGGATAACAAATGCAAAGCCCGAGTTTGAAGACATCAGGATAATCGCGTCGAGGTGTCAGTTGCCGGTAAAGAGGGCTATGGAGCTAGTCAATGCGCAAGTCATGAAAAAAATAGAGAGTGTATAGATGGACAACTTTGACAGGTTAGTGGAATGGTTTGCCAAGAACGGCGACAGGGTCGTGGTGGCGCTTTCCGGCGGAGTAGACAGCAGCGTGGTGGCGCTTGCTGCAAAAAAAGCACTTCGCAATAATGCGATTGCAATTACTGCTGACTACAAGACGCTGGCACAGGAAGAGCTTGCTACCGCACGGCATGTAGCAAAAGAAATAGGCATAGAACATAAGGTGATTGAATACGACGAGCTTGAAAACTCTGAGTTTGTAAAAAACGACGGTATGCGCTGCTATCACTGCAGAACAGAGCTTGGACAACATTTGGTTGAAGAAGCGGAAAAGGCTGGCATTACTCTAATTGTTGACGGCACAAATGTTGACGATCTCGGTGATTATAGACCGGGCATCCGGGCTCTGCGCGAAAACGGCGTGCGAAGCCCTATGGTAGAGTTGGACATGACAAAGTCAGAGATACGGGAAATTGCACGGCGTTTTGGGCTCTCGGTTTACGACAAGCCGTCGAATGCGTGCCTTGCTTCGAGGATACCGACTGGTAGCGAGGTCACTTATGAAAAATTACAGAGGATTGAAAACGCAGAGATTATTGTAAAGACGATATTTGGAGTCAGACAAGTGCGCGTAAGAGACCACGACGAGCTTGCAAGAATAGAAGTGGGCAAGGATGAACTGCAAAAGATGTTTGATGTTGACAAGCTGGCGAGCTTGGACGACAAGCTCAAGCAGATTGGCTTCAAGTTCATTTCAGTGGATGCTGCCGGCTACAAGCCCGGTAAGCTGGTAATGATCGATAATGACTGACCACATTTACCTTGACAGCGCGGCGTCAACGCCTGTTGCAGACGAAGTGATTGCAGAAATGCTGCCCTACATGAAGCAGCATTACGGCAACCCATCTTCGATACACATGTTTGGCAGGGAAACCACCAGAGCCATTCGACTGGCACGGAAAAGGGTGGCAGAGATGGTTGGGGCGGCACCTCGGGAAATAACATTCACCTCTGGAGGTACTGAGGCCGACAACCTTGCTCTCAAGGGCACGGCGGTACACATCAGGAGCAAGACGCCTGAAAAAAATAGGATAATCACGAGCAGCATAGAGCATGACGCGGTGCTTGAGACGTGTAAAGACCTTACAGTGATGGGTTTTGCGGTCACGCACCTGCCTGTGACAGGCGAGGGACTTGTCAGACCGTCCGACCTGAAAAACGCGATGTCAAAGGACGTTGTGCTTGTCAGCATAATGTACGCAAACAACGAAGTTGGCACAATCCAACCTATCAAAGAGCTTGCCGAGATCGCTCATCAGGCTGACGCGCTTTTTCACACTGACGCAGTGCAAGCCGCCGGCAAGATCCCGATAAACGTCAAGAACCTCGGTGTCGACATGATGTCAATGTCGTCGCACAAAATAAATGGACCCAAAGGGATAGGCGCGCTTTACGTCAGATCTGGTCTGGAAATAGCGCCGATAATCCGCGGCGGCGGCCAAGAGTCTGAACTGCGATCGGGTACGGAAAATGTGCCGGGCATTGTCGGGTTTGGCAAGGCGTGCGAGCTTGCGGCCAAAAGAATGAGCCACTACCAGGCGCATGTGTCAGGATTACGAGACTATCTTATTGAGAGAATATCAGAAGAGATCCTGTACTCCCGGCTGAACGGTTCCCGCACAGACAGGATTCCAAACAATGCCCATTTCACCTTCTTTGGGGTGAACGGCGAAGATCTGATAATCAAGCTGGATGAAAACGGCGTTGCAGCGTCTACAGGTTCGGCATGCTCGGTTAAGAAGCAAAAGCCATCGCACGTGCTAAAAGCTATGGGCTTTTCCTACGAGGAAATATCAGGCTCGCTCAGGCTCAGCCTCGGTACGAATAATACAAAGGAAGAGATCGACAGGACGGTTGGCGTGTTGTCCGGGGTGGTAAAGGAGCTGCGCCAGCTTTCTCCATTCAAGAGCAAGTACGCGTGAAATGTTTTTATTGTGAGATCGGCACTTGTTAGGTATGTCTAGTACATCTCTAGCATCGGTTCCAAATATAGGCGACAAGGCTCCGGACTTTGAGCTTCCAGACCCGGAGATGAAACCGCGCAAGCTGAGCGAATTTTACGGCAAGAAAACAATACTTGCTTTCTTTCCTGCAGCAGAATCACCAGTGTGCACCGCAGAAATGTGTGCGCTACGCGACTCGCTTGACCAGCTACGGGATCTGGGCGCAAATGTCGTTGGGATTTCAGTTGACGGGCCATTCGCGAACAAGTTCTTTGTACAGAATCGTCACCTGAACTTTCCCGTGCTGTCAGACTATAAGCGCGACGTCATCAGGAAATACGGCATTGTCATGCCGAACCTCGGTTCGCTCAGGGACTACAACGCCGCAAAAAGGTCGATCTTTATCCTTGACGAGAATGGCAAGGTGATCTATAGGTGGGTCTCTGACAACCCGCTGGTAGAGCCCAGCTATAGCGAGATCAAGGACGTTCTAAAAAAAACTAAGAAATAGCTTCTTTTTCCTTCTATGTTTGGAAAAGTAAGGATGTTACTCCACCCTGTATAGTCCGGTTAGCCGGAAGAAAGGTCCAGATATACGCTTGATCCGTCAGACTTTTTGACGTCTAATTTTCATGTAAGGCATTCCCGCAACCCGGCGGCTTTTAGTGCTCGTTTAATCGTGTCAATTAACTTGGTTAATCGACCTTAATTAGAAAACGGCAACATTGTAAATCATGATATGAACATTTTCGGTTCTGAAAAAGTTCTTGTCTTAACTGCAAAAACCTGTGGACCGGCTTGCGGTAACAGAAAGATCGTGTACCTGCCCATTGACTCGAACCACATCTCATGTATAGATAAAAAGGACATAATCCTGAGCCAGCTGAATGCGTGCCAAAAGCTCTTGATCCACGTCCAAGAGCTAGACAGAGGAATGGTTGAGAATGAAATTTCAGAACTGAAAATGGCCTTGGACCTTATGCACTAGGGACCAGCCTTTGCAATTCCTGAACTAACATAGTTAATTCATGTTAATTAAAGGTGGCACCCGTTCGATGAACATGCCCAGCCACGGGACACAATTCTTGATATGCGAATCATGTTTTTGGTGTGCGTCGATCCTTACAGGCGGCACCCTACTTGGTAAATGCCCTTGCTGCAAAGGCAGCATGCTAGAGTCGATCCCGATTGCAACCGGTGAGTCGTACAGGTTCGATTACCATATCAAAAGAGGCGTTATACTGGATTTTGTCCCGGCAGATTAGAGTTTGGACGCAAGCCATATTGAAATATTTGGATCTGCGTACGAAAGCCCTGCTTACTTTTGTATCGTTTTCGATTATTGCTGCATTGGATTGCGCGGTACTGTGATTATCCCTACGACAGACCCTTCGCAATGCTACGCTGGGATAGCGGAGTGCACAGGAGAGTGACTTAACCATGTTAATTATGACCTAAATACCTCGCACATGCAAATGCAACATGGCAAGAAGGCATAAGGAACAGATCCCACCTCGAAGAATGACAAGAAAGAAGATGATCACGATCGGGGTGCTTGCCGCAATTGCGTCGGCTGCAGGCTATTTTGGCTTAAACTCTATGATTCCTGTGAATGGCAGCTCGCCGGCTTTTGGTTTTGCTGCTAACCACTATATCAAGGCAACGCACGAGAGGTCCGGCTACGAGTATGTGAGCCAGGCTTCCGGCGGCGTCAAGGGCGTAAGGACCACCGGAAGTGGCAGCATGGTCAATCCGACATACACCTTTTCTAAAGATGAGCTGGAATCGATCCATTTCATAAACGAAGACTATGATACGCATTCGCAGCATAACTTTAACATCGACGAGTTCAATGTTCACACCCACGATCTGAAATATTTTGAGAGCCAGACAATCACATTCGTCGCGGACAAAGCCGGGACCTACCAATACTATTGCACGATTCACCCGGAGATGAAAGGAAATATAGTGATAAGATAGTAGGTATCTCATATGGATGAAGAAACCAACAACACTTCCCGTCGGGACATCCTTGGACTCATGGATACTTTTATCGACCAGATTCAACAGATAAGGAGAGTTTCGCTTGGAATGTCGGTGTCTGCCATTGTTCTGGCACCCCTTGCCATAGCACTTTCTACCTACCTCTTAGTGCATCCCTCGTTCTTTGCCATTCTTGAAATAGAAAATGAGTTTGGGCTTGTATTGAGCATATTACTTGGGGCAGTTGTCGGCATCTCCGGGGTCTGGTTGCTAACAGGCATAAGACAATACCGCTCTATGAGCATGTGGAAAGGTAGGTATAAAGAATACGTAAAGGAAAAAGAAGAGCTGGACAAGAAGATAGCGTCACGATTTGGCCTAGACCAAGGGTAACATGCTAAGCCTGTCTCCTGCAGGATCTTGATCGTCCTTCCTGCGCGGAAACATCGTTTCATATGGTTCCAGAATTGTCCTGCAAAACGCTATTCCATTCGGAGTAGCGCGGTATATCGCCACAGTCCGTTTGCCAACCATCTTTTCAGTCCTTCTTATCAACCCGTTTGTCTCAAGGTCCTCAAGTATGGGCTTGTGTTTCTTAAGATTGAGGCCGCAAAAGCTTACAAGGGCAGTCTGGTTCAGCTCTCCGTATTCAACAAGCTTCAAAATTATGTCCTTAACGATATATATCCTATCCCTGTATGAACTTGGAGAACCGGACAACTATCATGGAAGTCAGAATCCTCCAGCATATAATGATTCAAAACTCGAGTTAACAAGGTTAAGCCAGCCTTTAATAACAAAATACGCTTGCATCTGTTGCCTGAAGTAAGCAGAATTTGGGCTGGCCCTGTCCTCCCCTCAGTCGCCAAACCCGCTGTAGCTAGGGCAGGGCCGTTTGTTTCTAAAAATACCACCAAGCTGAACAAATCAGCAAGTTAATGCCCTCGAAGGGCTCCCTTTTTTCTGCATTGCGATTGCCGACCTGAGATTCACTGCGTAATCGTTAAATTTCGAGTACTGTAGTTTTCATAGGTTGAAATCGTTCGACTACGACGGATTGGATCTTGCCTACAAGCAAGACGACCATAAAATCAGTCTGGCAGAAATCCTGCTCTTGGACACCTACCGCTCTGACCTGGTAAAAAAGGATGACACGGTCATTGATCTTGGTGCAGGCATCGGCGATTTCTCAGTCCTTGCGTCAAGAAAGGTTGGACCCAATGGAAAGGTCATTGCTCTTGAACCAAACGTCGAGGATTACGAAATGTTGGAGATGAATATAGAGAGGAACGGCTGCGAAAACATCATTGCCCTTAATATTGGCATTACAGAAGAACATGGACGGAAAGAGATCAGTTTGGGGCAGAAAGTACAGGTTTATGGCAGACACTCTGGAGAACGTAATGGCGCGTCAAGGAATAAAAAAATCGATTTTGTAAAAATGGATATTGAAGGCTTTGAATTCGAAGTGATAAAAAAACAGCATCGGGATGATCGGGCAAGCAGATGTCATTTCCATTGAGCTGCACAGGACAAAAGAGGATGTGGATAGGATACTGCGTTCATGCGGGTTCGTATTCAGGCCAACTGGAAGGCGGCGCGCATGCAAGAAATTCATTTCAAATCTGCTTGTCCGTCCGCGCGCAGCACTTGAACTTGTGCTCCTCACAGCCTGGATGTATCCAAAGATTATCTATATGAGGATAAACGAGATGCGCCAGAAGAATCGCTTGATAACTGGTACATACGTCAAGGCTGAAGGTCGCACTATAACTATTCAATGACTGCCAGCACGTCGTACCTTGCGACGCTGGCGCCCTGCTTTACTTTTATTTCTTTCAGGTTGCCGTCCTTATGGGCCTTGACTGCGACCTGCATCTTCATCGACTCAAGCACCACTATGACGTCACCCTTCTTGACTTCAGCCCCGGCCTTTGCCGCAATGTTGACTACCCTGCCAGGGATCTGACTTGTAAGGTTGCGATCGCCACCGCCGGCACCAGTCAGCGCCGATGCCTTCTCCAGCACTTCTGTCAGCTTGCTGTGCTTTTTCACAGTCAGCGGCTGGCCATCGAGCATCAGCTTTACCTCGGCACTTCCTGACTGCAAAATCTTGGCGTGGTGAAAGGTGTTTTCAAGCATGAATTCAAATTCGTTTGTCCCTGTTTTTAACAGGCGCAAAGTGTGCTGCTTGCCGGCTATCCTAACCAATACAGAGTTATTTTCTGTCGTGCGTAGCACTTCACCCTCTAACATCTCTGCAAGGTCGCCAACTTTGAACTCCATTCTATCCCCTCATTTTCCAATTCGGTCGCGATGTGGTTGTTTGTGTAGAGCCAGCCTTTTTCACAAACTCTGACTGAAGCAGGACAGCGGCTACTGCAGCTAAAGCCCTTTTCTTGACCTCTTCCTTTGCCTGCTCGTTCATCTTGTCGAATATCTTGAAGCGTTCAAGGTAGTCTGTTGACAACTCGCCGCTGATAAAGTTCGAATCGTCCATTATCGTCTTGTAGAGCGGGATCGTGGTGTTGATGCCCTCTATCGTGAACTCGTCGAGTGCATTTCTCATCCTGATCCTAGCCTCGTCAAAGTTTCTGCCCCATGCAAGGAGCTTGGCAGTAAGCGAGTCATAGTATCCTGACACGTTACATCCTGGATAGAGGTATGTATCCACTCTGATTCCGGGCCCGTAGGGGATGTTGCAATTTGGCACGATGCCTGTAGACGGCGCGAATTCGCAGAATGGGTCCTCAGCGTTTATTCTGCATTCAATCGCGCAGCCATTCATCTCCAGATCTTGTTGCTTGAACTGAATCTCTTCTCCCTGCGCAACTGCTATCTGCAGCTTTACCAGATCAAGCCCGGTCACAAGCTCGGTCACAGGGTGCTCCACCTGAAGGCGCGAGTTTATTTCGATAAAGTAAAAGTTACCCTCATGGTCACGCAAAAATTCTGCGGTGCCGGCGTTCAAATAGTCAACTGCATCTGCAGCTCTTACTGCTATCTCACCAATCCTTTCTCTTGTTTTTTGATCTACCACCGGCGACGGCGACATTTCAATGAGTTTCTGGTGACGCCTCTGGATAGAACATTCACGCTCAAACAGGTGCCGGCTGTTTCCATGCGAGTCGCGGATCAGCTGGAACTCTATGTGCCTGATGCGCTGGAGATATTTTTCAACGAATAAAGCTGCCTTGCCAAATGCTGCTCGCGACTCGGCAGACGCCATTTCAAACTCCTGCCTCAGTTGCTTTTCGTTGTTGGCAAGCCTGATGCCGCGTCCTCCTCCGCCAAACGCAGATTTTAGCAAAACAGGGTAGCCGGCCTTGTGCGCGACATCGGCAGCCTTTTCCACGTCTTCAATTATTCCGTCGCTTCCCGGCACCGTCGGGACTTTGGCCTTTTTCATCACTTCCTTGCACTTCATCTTGTCGCCTGTAACTTCCATCGCCTTGGCAGTCGGCCCGATGAATATCATTCCGTTCTTATCGCACATTTCCGGGAAGTTCTCATTTTCGGACAGAAAGCCGTAGCCTGGATGGATAGCGTCTGCGCCTGCCACGCTGGCGGTCTCGACTATCTTGGCCATGTTGAGGTAGCTCTGCGCTGGCGCTGCAGATCCTATATGGTAGGCTTCGTCTGCCCTTTTTACGTGCACGGCACGGACATCTTCGTCAGAGTAGATGGCTATTGATCTTATGCCCATCTCTCTGCAGGCCCGGATTATTCTGAGGGCTATCTCGCCTCTGTTTGCAATCAATATGCTCGATATTTTTTTCGACATGGCGCCATCACAAATTGATGTTGCCGTGTTTCTTCCACGGCCTCGGCTCCTTCTTGTTCGCCAGCGCGTTGAGTGCCTGTATGATAAATGGTCTTGTCTCCGCCGGGTCTATAACGACATCAATGGTACCTTTTTCAGCAGCTATATACGGATTTGCGAATTTGTCGCGGTATTCTTTCGCAAGCTGCTTCTTTCTGGCAATTGCATCTGCAGAGCTCTTCAGGTCCCGCCTATGGATGATCGTGATAGCCGCTTCGGGGCCGAGAACCGCAATTTCGGCAGTGGGCCATGCATAGTTGATATCTGACCTTAGATTCTTGCTCCCCATCGCGATGTACGCGCCACCGTACGCCTTGCCAACAATGCATGTTATTTTCGGGACAGTTGCCTCGCAATATGCAAACAGCAGTTTGCTCCCGTGCCTGATTATGCCATTATGTTCTTGGTCTGTGCCCGGAAGATATCCTGGCGTATCTACGAGTGTGACAATGGGAATGTTGAAAGAGTCGCAGAACCGGATAAAACGTGCAGTCTTGGTCGACGAGTTGATGTCAAGAGCACCTGCAAGGTACATCGGCTGGTTAGCGACAATGCCGACAGTCCTTCCACCCATCCTTGCAAAGCCAACCACAATGTTTTCTGCAAACAATTCATGCACTTCGAAAAAGTCGCCGTTGTCGACAATGGACTTGATAATCTCTTTCATGTCGTACTGTTGGTACGGGTTCTCTGGCAGGATGTTGACTAGGTTGGTGTCGATCCTGTTTGGGTCGTCGTTTGTCTCAACTATTGAAGGATCCTCGGCGTTATTTTGCGGCAAAAATGATAATAGCTTTTTTATTTTGTCAAAGCAATCATACTCGTTCTTGGCTACCATGTGAGCAACGCCGGATTTTGTTGCATGGGCGCGGGCACCTCCCAGCTCTTCAAACGACACTTCCTGGCTGAGCACTTCCTTGACCACTTCGGGACCGGTGACAAACATCTGGCCAATATTTTCAACCATTATCACAAAGTCAGTCATTGCCGGTGAATATACTGCGCCCCCTGCGCACGGGCCGATGCTCGCAGTTATCTGAGGGATTACGCCAGATGCCATGGTATTTCTAAAGAATATGTCACCATAGGCGTCAAGGCTTGCAACACCCTCCTGTATGCGGGCTCCTCCGGAGTCGATTATGCCAATTATCGGGCAGCCGACCTTTAAGGCGTGATCCATAGCTTTGGCTATTTTCTTGCCGGTCATCTCGCCCAGCGAGCCACCAAGAACAGTGAAATCATAAGAGAACACAAAGGCCTGCCGACCTGCAATAGTGCCAAAGCCGGTGACAGCCCCATCGCCAAAGAATTTCGCGATAGCCGGATCGTCGCTCCTGTGCATGACATACTTGTCAAGCTCTACAAAGCTGCCTTCGTCAAGCAAGAGGGCAATCCTCTCGCGTGCTGTAAGCTTGCCTTTAGAATGCTGGGCCTCAATCTTGTCATTGCCGCCGCCGCTCTCGGCAGACTTTTTCATCGAGGCCAGTCGTTTGATTTTTTCTTCATGCATAAAGATGTAAATAAGGCGAGCAAGTCGTTATATAAATTCATTATTAGTTCAATAGTTATTAATTCATTAAAGTCTTGCAGAATATGGCAGAAGCTTTAGTTGATGCTATCCGCGGTCTGCAAATTCGATACCGATAGCTATTCCCTGAGACCGGCTCGCCCGCCCTGGGCCCTGCGGAAGACGTTCATGCCAAGGTTATAGTTTTCAAATAGCGACAGTAGTGTTTCGATCTCTGTAGAAAGCATCGCAATCTGGCTCTTGTTAAGTTCAGGCTCTTTCATAAGCTCGTCAAGCTTTGCCTTCTTTTCAGCCAAAAGCTTGCCTACGTTGTGCTCGTACTCGCTTGACACGTGACTTGCTGTCAGTCATTCAAATTTTAACCTTTAGATTGGTTAAACCACACAAATATTTCATAGCGACTGCTAAAATGAACAGTGATATAATATAACAATGATCGATTTTAAACATGCTGCTTGAATGGGCTCTAACAAATGGATTACTGTAATGCAGAACGGTAGCAAACTAAACAATTAAACTGCAAGTTTTTCACTGAATAATTCGTTATGACCTATATACAGTCCTTATGAGTACTTTAAGTGACTTGCTATTGGAACTGTTGTATGACTAGTGATAGTTTTGATCGTTTAGCAGGATTCTTGTATGATCATTCCGTCAAGAAGGCCATGGAAATAACAGATTACATCGTTTGGGTCGGCGCAGGATTTGTACCGACGCTCCTGGCCTTGGAACTTTCAATTGGGCAGGAAAATTGTGGGCTGTAAGAATGCAACTGGCAGGTCTAGTGAAAAAACCGATGCGGGAGACGGAGGTTTCCATATGATGGCAACCAAGCATCGGGAAGGCAACGGGTGCCTTAAAGAAAGAAAAAACACCTGTCGATGCCCTGCGGGACGTATTAGAAGGAAAGTATGAGGAAACACGGAGTCTTCCTTGGAGTATCACGAACCTATCAAAGGATAAGACAATCATGTCAAATGAAATAGAGTATTGCTTTGCAGAGATCTCTTTCGCAAATGGCATGCAATACGGAGTCGGGGCATTTGGGGATGAGGCAGAAGCTTTGCGAGAAGAGACATCAATTTATCTTCACCGAGGATCAGAGCACCATTCGCTACTTGAACTACCACTGGAAATTGCTGAATGACTACGAAAAATTGATGTGAGATTTATCATTCAATAATTATTCTTGTAGAATCCTTAAATGCAAGAAAAGACCCCCCATTCTCTACTGTGACTATTAGGGGGCGCGAAGGAAGACTATTCCACGCACAAGGTAAAAGCGTTTTGAAGCAGAAGCATAACCCTGAGACTGCCCTTGAAAGGACCAACTCTGAAAATGATCCTGTCGAGATCGGCAAGCTTGCAAACATTGCACAAATAGTCGAAATCATGGAGGAGACACATAAACAGAAAGATTGGCTTATTGACCAAATCAGACAGAAACGACAAAAAATAGCAATTACGCCAGCTATGAGCAATGTTGGAATTATGAAAATGTGTTCTGTAGAGGTAATTTCAAATCTGCTTAGCTCTTTGCAGAGCAAGGAAAGATTTGATATAGATATCACAATTCCGCCCATTACAAAAGAGTATCACTGGTTTTTCACAGACATAGTGGCGGCATCTGATCCTACCAAAACTACACTGGATCAGGCTCGAAAGATTATCTTGCTTAATAGACTCATAGAGCTGACTGACTCGTTCAAGCAGCGAGATAGTCAGACTACCTTGGTTTTACCAACCGGGGATGGCATGGCAATTGGATTTGACGACAGCCCAGAAAAACCACTCAATCTTGCAATCGAGATTCATCATGGGTTGAACAGATACAATAGTGAAAGGAAGAAGGATGACAGGGTGGAACTTAGAATTGGCCTAGATAGCGGCCCAGTATATATTATCAAGGATTTGAATGGAAATGAAAATGTTTGGGGGCCCGGAATCATTATGGCAAGGCGTGTAACGGATCTGGCTGAAAGCATGAACATCGTAGCTTCCGCAAGTTTTGCAAACAACGTAAAGATGCTACGACCAGAGTACAGAAATATTCTGTACCCAGCGGGCAACTACAAGATAAAGCACCATCAGGATCCTATACTAATCTACAATATCTATGGGAAGGATTTTGGCAGGAAAAAACCCCCATCCCAGGACAAGACACAACAAAGCAGGGCAGCGGAAGAAGTTGCCCGTACTAGTAGAAGGTTTCTATTCAATCATGTCGGGCTGGATATTGATATCCTAGATACCAAAACATCGCTTGCTCATCACACTTTAACCTGGAACGTTGTTAACGTCTCAAAAGAGCCGATTGAGCGGATCTTCTATTTTCTTGATGGAGATAGCCCAAGAGACTTTCCTGACATGAACGTAACAGTGAAAGATGAGGATGACAGAGAACTCGACATCATGAGCTTAAATGTAAACAAGCCACTGCACAAAGAATTCTTTGTCAAAGCCATAAAACCACTAAAACCTGGGGAAAAGGGAAGAATTCTGAAACTAGAATACGATTGGGAAGAGCCAGAAAGGATGTACCAATACAGGTTTGCGTCAGATTGCAAGAAATTTATGATCCGAATAACTGTGCCAAAAGAGGTCCGTATAAAACAAAAGGTCGTTAGGGTCGACACTGAGAGTGGGGACAAATTCTATGCATCAACTCCTGCAACAGTAAAGTACCTTCCAGACAAAACAGAAATTTCCTGGACCGGGAACAATTTTAGAGCCTTTGAAACATATAGGTTTGATTGGTGATAACGGTCCTCATTAATTTTTAAGAAGTAGGCGGAATTGATTATTCCTCAAAACTGCAGGAGTTTGTATGCGTCCCATTTGCTTACATTGGGGATAAAAGATATACTTGTCTTGAATCTCGGGCCCCAGCCCAACTTTTCTCATTTTATGTTCCACCAACAAGTCACGATGCGATGCTAAAGGATGTAATAGAACATAACTAAAGTCAAAATCTTTAGTAGTATCATCTACTAAATTTTTATATGAGGCGGATACCCCGGAACATGAAATGAGACAGAGTTCTGCCAATAGGCTACTAAAGAGAGTTACAGCTGTTGCAATAGCTTTAGCCCTTCTCACGTCAACAATGCTAGTGGTAGCAATGATGCCTTTTAGGATGACAGAAGCTCAAGTTCCAGCTACGATCGTGCTTGATCAGCCATACTATGTACCTGGCGAGACCGCGGTTGTCACAGTGGAAGTTCCCGATTTTGTTGATACTGGTATTGAGGAGGAGATTGATGTAGTCATAACATCTGAAACAGACAGCATTGACGGCATGACTCTTCATGTTTTTGAAGGTGGCGACGACGTTGTTGATGATGGGGTGTTCGTAGCCCTCTTTGATTTTAACGATGGTGGTGATGTTCCCTCCACTGCTCCGTTCCTTTCTGTTAATGTTAATGACGCAATAACTGCCACCTATCAAGATGGTGAAGATTCCTTTATTGATGCGACTGCAGAATTTGTCTATCCAGTTCCTTTCTTTGACGCGTTGCGATATGATAATGACGATCAAGCCGTCATGGAGTTTCCTCACCCACCACTCGATTTACTAGATGATGCAGAAGTAGACGAGTTACCGGTTAGCGTGACATCAGACACTGATACCGATGGATTCATTGTGTTTCTAGAAGAAACTGGTGTTGATACCAATGTTTTCTTATCCAATTTGATCAGCTTTACCACAACAGGATCATCCGATCCCTCCCCCGAGGGCCCAATTCTGCTTGTGTCCAACGGCGATCAAATACATGGAAGTTTTCAGCTTTCTGAAGGAGATTTCTTTTCCACTCTCGCTTTTTATGGGCCCGAGCCAACATTAACTCTAGATTCCGACAATTATGACGTTGGTGACACTGCGACTGTGACAGTTACCGACTTATTTGCAAATCTGGACCCCGATGTGTTCGATGCTGTTAATGTACAAGTAGGTTCTGACTGTGACGAAAGTGGCATCGACTTTGATATAGCTGAAGTCGCTGTAGACAGTGGAAACTTTACAGGCACATTTGACTTCACCACTTTTGGTTCATCCTCTGGAACAACTCTTGCGGTGTGTAACGATGGTGACGATATCCAAGCCAACTATGAAAGTGAATTAGTTGGTGGATTAGCTTTCTACACTGCTACCATAAACGCGGAGTCTGCTTCGGGTATTGAAATTACAGATGCGACTCCCGCTTATTGGGGTGTAGGAGTTGGAGTTAGCGGAACGACTACTGAATTTGGTGAAAACTGGAGTATAGAGATCGATTATGGAGATGGAGAGACAATAGAGATCCCAGCAGATAGCGGATCTTGGTCCATAGCACCTGAAGATGGTCATGAATACGGCGCGACTGATGTGGGAGAGACATTTGATGTAATCGCGACGTTGAAATTCTTCGACTCAATAGATTCGGTTGAGTTCATCGAGGCTGTTAGCGAACCATTTACGATTGAAGTATTAAAACGCCCTACAATGATCGATCCTTACTTTGAGAACGAGGACATTGACCCAGCGAGCCTAGACTTTAGGTCTGCGCTTGAATTAAAGAAATTCAGTGTAGGCGGAACTCTCATTGATGGCATATCTGGCGATGAGCTAGGTGGAAGGGACATATCATACATAGGAAGTGGATCTGGTCCTCTGCCGGATAGCGTTACCCAAGGTGTGATATTTGAGCATCCGGACAATGGCGGCATAGAAGTCGTTGATTGTTCCAATTCGATAAGTGGGTGTAGCCAAGATGTCTCAAGTGCATTTGGAACCGATCCAGATTCCGAATCCAATATGGTCGTGCACTTGAAGGCAAGCGGAAAAATTATCTTCCCTCCAAATACTCTGGATGTCCAGATATACCTCCAAGACATGGGAGAAGCGACTTTTGATTGGCGTATCACTGAAGGCAATGGGGCCATTCAACAAAACACAGCCGCCTCGGCTGGTGCGGGAGCACTTGTGATCCCGATATTGGGAATTGCTTCAGGATCAACTCAAATTGGTGGCTCCATCGTTCCTAATGGTCTAGTGGAGATGGAGATATTGTCCGTTGACCCTGATGGAGCTGGCGGAGGAGGTCCTGACCCCGACGCTAGTGTTGGAATCGCGGCGATGGTTACACACGACTTTACTGCAAACCAACAATATGTGCTCTCTTTTGAGACTCAAACTGCTCAAGTAAAGGACAGCCCATATGAGGTACACGCCGGAGCCTTTTTCTCTACGGGAACTGCAGCAGCCGTGTCTCCTGCAGGTGCACCAGATCTTGATCGAACGATACAGATGGTTTATGATGGCACATCTGACCCGCTTTATGAATCTTCTACAAGCCCCATTGGCTTTATCGACAATCTGCCGGATACCTCGGGTCTTTCCGGCGCGATCGCAACAGGAGGCGCAGCAACGACAATTCTTGACGATGCCGGCAATGATATAGTGCAATACTCTTGTGCGACTGGTAACGATGATGATGGAGACGTGGTCTGCGATAACTGGGAGGGTGAGGGCCTTTCTCCAGGTGACTCTGGCATAATAAATGTCGGAGGGTCTTCATACATTCTCTGCGGCAGTCTTGCCCCTGAGGAATGTGACGGAATCGATGACGGGATAATTAACACCAACGACATCTATGTTGAGGTTGACGCACAGACAGGATACATGTTTACCGATTCCATATTTACAAGCATAAAGAATGTGTTTAGCCAAGCTCCAAATGGAGCTAATGGAAAACCATTCAAGCTCCACCTCGTAAAGGACGAATCAACAATCAATGCTGCGTTGTTCCCTACGAAAATATGGAAAGATACCAGTTCTAGCTGGCTGAATGGACTTCAGACTCATACACTGAATGACGGTGATGGTATCGTAGGCAATAACGCACTTCGGAAATTTACAATCTCGGGTCTCGATGTATTTACGACTGGTGCAATAACAAGCCCAGGTCATAAGGTGAACATAGTGGTAAAGGTTGTATTTGCCGCAGATCCTGTTAGCTTGTCAAGCCTGAGTGTAGGAAGTGTCGTAGGAAAAGGATCACTCATCTCTGCAGAAACATTTGCATTCGGAACCGTAACTGGATCAGGAACAACAAGAAACATTCCAATTACAATTACATATCAAACATCTGGTCTTGCAGATTCGAGCGCTACGGGAGACTTGGGTGATATTCCTATAACCTTTAATGTAGCAGCCGGCGCTGCGACCACTGCCAAGATTACCGCAAGTACAAGCATCAGCATAGGTGCCGGAAGTCAGCTAATTGTCAGCAACGACGATTTTGATGGAATAAAGCGAGCATACTTTGGTACGCGAGGTGAAAGGAATGCTGCACTTGGCTCATTTGGTCAGGAAAGGGCAAATCTAATTGCAAAGGCCCAAGTGTACCATTATGGCCTGATTGTTCGCAGTTCTGGAAACACGAAAATCGTATGCGGAAATTCCGGACACTCCGAACTTGGCGGCAACGACTTCCTCGTTGCGCTAGGAGCTAGGGATACGAGTGTCTCGAGTGCCATTCCAATAAACTGCTTTACAGGTCCAAATGGATCTGACAACGAACAGATAGGCACTTTCCTGCATGAGATGGGTCACAACTTTAACTGGAAACACGGTGGAGGCGACGATGACAATTGCAAACCGAATTATCTCAGCATGATGAGCTATTCAAGACAAATTCCGATCTCTGGATTTGGCAATTGGAAGGCAACCTTCTCAAGGGAAGCAATGGCACGACTTGACGAACGGGATTCAGCTAACGGCGGATTGGGCCTATCAGAAGCTGCCGGAATTGTTCTGTCGACAGCAGAATGGGCAGCAAATACAGCACTTGAAATCGTGTTCGGACGGAGCGGAGTTCCTATAGTATACGTAGCAGATAACATTGCAGCTACCCCGCCAGCCATTAGCTTTGATGGCGATGTGGCAGCTAACGAAAACTTGATCGGATTTGATATCAACTATCTATCGGGGGTTCCCGGCTGCAACACGGCAAATAACAAACTGCTCGCAGGCTATGACGATTGGGCCAATATCGACCTTAACTTCAAGGACGGAAAACCAATAGACGGACTCGTATATACTATAGCAGGACAGAATAGTGACGTGAATGACGGCATCGTAAAGAAGATGATAAAGGCTGGTAACAAGGGCCAATTTAGCGGCTTACTAGAACCAATAAACAAGGTTTACCTTAACCACCTCGAAGGCATTAGCCTCCAAAAGAAAAAGAGCACCATGCCACTCAAAGTTAGCTACCTTGATTCGAACAACAGCCCAATTACAAACGCCAACTTGTACGTCAAGCTGGTAAAGCTAAATAACGGGATTCCTGAAGATGCCATTGCCGAGTCGACGAATCCATTAGCCGGTGATTCAGGCAACAAGATGAGACTCGCAGGCGGCCAATACATATACAATCTAGCTACCTCCAATCTACAGGCTCCTGCGACATACGGTGTCGAAATATGGCTCGATGGCATAGGAACGGGGACCAAACTGGACAACGATTCTGATGGCTATGCAGGATTCTTCTCACTGAAGAGTTAGAATAGAAATCAGAAAATGGGGCCGATCGTGGTATCTGTAATGGACTCGCCCTCGAAATCAGGGGTCTCCTCTCCTTTTCTTGACTGCATGCAGACAGGTCATTCCCGAAATCAGGCCTCCTATTTGATAATTCTGAAGATATCTTATATCGCAGTCGGGAGCATGTAAATTGGCTTCTGACATGGCTGGATCGCAGAAATTCTCTTCGATAAGCTTGGTTATATTTTTGGGACTATTGGTAGTTTGTGCTGTTCCTTTGAAATTCACAATTGTACATGCCATAGATGAAGCCATAAACCTGAGTCAGAATGACAGTGCTTCTGTATTCCCACAAATTGTTGTTTCTGACAATGACGACATACATGTTGTATGGCAAGATACCGAACATGGCCAGAATGATATCTTTGTCTCTTCAAGCATGGACGGTGGAAATAACTATGGCGAGCGGATTGATATCAGCAATACAGAATCTGCCTCCACGAACGCGCAGGGAGCATCTTCAGGAGATGAGGTTTATGTTACTTGGCAAGATGCGAGTTTTGGGACCACAGATATTCTAGTTTCCACAAGCACCGACGGCGGTGAGACATTTGGATCACCGGTGAATGTCAGCGATAACGAGCTCGATTCTTCGCTTCCACAGATTGCCCTTTCAACAACTGGAACAATATACGTTGTATGGCAAGACCTCTCTTTTGGCAATAGCGAAATATTTTTCTCTTCAAGCACCGACGGTGGCTCTACCTTTGGGACTCCAATAAATGTAAGCAATATGGAAGGAGCATCTCAAAGCCCCAGGATAGCAATAGCTCCCGATAGTGCTGACGCAATACATCTAGTATGGCACGATAGCGTTTCGGGGACATCTGACATTTATATCTCAACCAGTACCGACGGCGGCTCTACCTTTGGGACTCCTATCGACGTGAGCAACACGGCTGATAATATTTCTACGAATGGCCGCATAGCCGTGTTCGAGTCAGACAATATATTTGTCGCGTGGCAGGAGCTGACAGATGATAACGGAAATGAAATCTTTTTCACATCTAGCACAGACGGCGGCTCTACCTTTGGGGGTTCGCTAGACCTTAGCAACACTGCAGATAGTTCAACAAACCTTCAGATGGGATTATCGAGCGGTGGAGCCCTTCATGTCGTCTGGCAGGACGCAACCTCTGGAGGAGGCGACATTTTGATTCAGAGCAATTTTCAGGCAAGTGCAGCAACCATTTCAATTGATAATATCACAACAGAGTCACCTAAATGGGGTTCATTAATCGAGGCGTCTGGAACGGTCACCAACGCCATCGGCGGAGATACCGTGAAGATCGACTGGGGAGATGGCACCTCAACCACTGATGTGCCTATATCGAATTCGACTTGGGGCCCAGTTAGCCATACATATGACTCATCCGCAATTGCCACTAGTCCAAATCTACTAGTTGCAAAACTGATCGCCTCTGATGCCACGACAAAAGCTACTAGCTCTACAATTGAGGTTAATGTACAAAAGCACACTACAGTACTTAGCTTGGCATCAATTGCCAGCGTCAAGCAGGGCGAGGATCTCCTAGTCACAGGGTCACTTGTCGATCTGGACGATGAAGATGCAGGCATTGGGGACAAGACCGTTGCTTTTTCTGGCAGTGGAGCAGATAATTTGGGGGCAGCTTCCACGCAAGTCGATGGGTCGTTTTCCACTATTGGCGCCTCACCCTCATCGGCTGAGGATTCCTGGATTGTTCAGGCTTTCTTTGATGGTAGCTTGGACCCGCTTTATGAATCCACAGAGAGCAAGATTATGACGTATGATACTGCGGAGACCTCCGCAAGCGAGTATGAAGTAGATGAAGGGATGGGCGTAAATGTCAACATTACTGGATTCGACTTCAAAGCCTCGGTCAATTTTGAAAACGTTGTCACCGCCGGCTCTCTTTACGTGTCTTTGTGCGAGTCTCTCGATCGGGATGACAGGTTTATTCCGCTTTCTCCAATCGATATGTGCTTGCGCATTTCACCAAGGATAAGCATGGCTGAAGGCTCTGGGGCGAACGTGACAATATCATTTGCAAATGCTGATCTTCCTGATGGCTTTGATGCCAATGATATTAGCATATTTCATGATGATGCGGTTGAAGGCACGATCATTGACGTTACAAAAGCGAGAGACCTGGATGAAGAAAGCATAACAGGAACTGTTACAAGGTTTAGTGAGTTTATTGTTGCGCTTTCGCTGCATGAAGAAAAGCCCCAAGGTTCGCACAGACAACAAGTATTCATCGGCGATGACAATGAAGTTTCGCTTAGAGATATCAACGCTGTAACCAACTCGTCAGCTACTGTTACTTCATCTTTTGACAAATCATCATACCGCAGAAGCGACAATCCCATCCTTACAATTACCGATTCCAGCGCCAATGTGGATAGTACTGAAGTTGACATCATAACGGCCGGCGTCATGTCGGACACAAGCGACCCAATTGCGATAACAATAACACTGGAAGAGACAGGTGCAGATACTGGCATATTTGAAGGGTCGTTCTCGCTTTCAGGAGCTGTAACATCAGACCTGACGGACACCTTAGAAGTAAGTTCAGGGGACGGGTTGAGTGCATTCTACATATCAGGCGGCCGATTTTCTGCCATGATAGATGACGTGACTGAAGCAGGCTTGGCTGAAATGAACGATATGATCGTTGATAGTTCTGTTTGCTTTAGACCCATCGGGGGTGCCGTTGAGCTAAAGCTCATAGATGCACAACTCGGAGAAGTTGGCAAAATAACTGCTACCATGTCATATAGAAATGCAATATTTCAACCGGGTGACGAATTTGCCCTGTTAGACTTTTTCTATAGACAAGATTCGTCTTGGGATCTCGCCCAAAATATCGTTGTGGATGAAGATGCGATGACAGTCACAGCCGAAGCGCCCGCAGCTGGCGGATTCTCCCTCGGTTATGATACAGGATGTGGAGGAGGCTCAGGCGGAGGGCTTGGCAGGCCGGGAACCGGCATTGTCCTCGATTTCGTAGCCTCTATATCACGTTCTTCTGGTGGTAGCGGTGGCAGCAGTAGCCCGAACAACAATGATCAAAATACAGGTTCGTCTACTTCAATGTCGTCTGGCCAAAGTGTCAGCTCTAGGATAGACATTGAAGATTCAGAGCAAGATGTGGGTCTCTTGTTTGAAAACGTTGTCATTGGAGGCACAGTGTCCGTCCTAACAAAAGATCCTTCGGATTTGACAGATCTGTTTGACTCTTTGCAGACTGAAGGATCATCATTATCGTCTTCTCCCTCACAGGGCTTGATTGCGATTTATGGTACGAATTCCATGACAATTGGAAATGTCTATGATATCGGTACATCGCCGGGATTCATTTTTGAAGCAAATGTAGTTGTTACAATACCTTATGATGAAAGCCTAGTTCTTCAATCAGGCGCTTCCGAGAGCGATGTTCGGCTTTTGCACCACAACGGTAGCCAATGGGAAGATAGGACCATCTCTGTTGACGAATTGAACAATACTGTCACAGGACAACTAAGTTCCCTTTCGCCTGTCGTCGCCGCTGTCCTAGAAGATGGAACATATGATGCATTATACCTACAGGTCCATCCGCTAGACGGCGTAATCGTCGAAGACGCCTCATTCCTTATACCACAGTCAGGACCTACCGTCGGACAGGTGATCGATGTAGGTGCAACAGTAAAGAATCTTTACAGAGCAAACCAGTCGTATGCCTTCGTAGTTCAGATTGAAGATGAGAATGGCGTAACGATCTTTATCGATTGGGTGGCTGGGACATTGCTTCGGGGTGAAACGATGGAAATGGCTATCAACTGGACTGCGAATGGCGCGGGCAATTATATTGCAACGATCTTGATCTGGGATAGCGATCCTAATTCTTCAGAGACTATCAAGCCTATTGCCCAGAAAACGTCCATCACAATTCTACAAGTTACCGGCCTAGATGAAAACAGCGGGGGTAATGGTGGCTAATGGTGACTTTATGGCAAGTCCAATCGCAGCATTTTGATCTAAAGAGGAGGCTGGCTTTTCTTGCCGCCGGGATCGCTACTTTTGTAGCTTCATATTCGGTCGGTGCCTTTGCGATTCAGTTAACTGATGATGAAGCAAGAGCATAGTTCGCATAAAAGTCATTAGCATTTGTTTCATTTGAAAATATCCTTTTGAATTGCCACCATCTATTATTCATGCGTGATTCACAGTTTAACTTTTGCTAGCTTGCGCGCCTTTTCGATGAACGCCTGCTGGTAGTTCTGGAAAGCTCGCTTGTCTTCCATGCACTGATTGCAGATGCATGCCTGCGATACTGCATGCCTGTTACAGTCGGCCTCAAAGCCGCACTCGGCGCACCCGGCCGGCCTGCCGCATAGGAAGCAGTCAAGCTCTGGCACCTCTGATATTTTCTCTTTGTTTTCTGGCCCGGACGCTTCACATTTTATGTGCTTGATTGCCTTGCTGGTCCTTGACCAGACGGCGTACTCGCCGGCGGATATCTCATTGCCGCATTGGGCGCACTTGCCCTTGTACTTTACCAAAAGCCTTATCCAGTCGCTCACTTTCTCTTCACCTTCTCGATCTCCTTTGTTATTGACTCGCCGACCGACTCGTCGTGGAAGTTATCCATCGCAAAGTCGACTGGGTCTATCTTTTCGTCGATCATTAGCCTGATAAGATAGGGGAGCACAAACGAGCCGGCAGAGCTCCTTGAAGTGTGGAGCGCTGGCGCAAGCTCGCCCAGGATCTTCCTTGTCGACTGCGAGCGGGCAAAGATCGGCCCCATGACGGGCCACGGCATCGCGTACTGGCTGTACTTGATCCCTTTCTGACGCGACTTATTGTACAGTCCTGACGCAATTATGGTGCTTACATATTTGAGCAGGCGCCACTCCCTCCTTGCGTTTGCTCTGCCGACCATCATGTCTACTTTTGACAGGACATCAAGGAGGGAAGCCAGGTCGTCATGCTCGACGTGCGAAGACACTATGCTCGAGAAAATGGCAGCCAGAATATCCTTGCGCCTTTCTTCAGGCGACCCCCCGTACCTTGGATCGGGGTACGATGCATCCGCCTTCGATATGAACTGCGTTGCATGCTCTATGCTGACGGCGTTAAAGTAATTGTTTATTGCGTCTGCGATGTCGATGTCTATTATATCCTTGTTTGAAACCGTGGCATAGCCGGAAGCACGTGACTGAGCGCTGTTGAGCATCGATCGGATGTCGCCCCTGCTGTTGTTGACAATCGATATCTTGTCACCGGGCCCGAGCTTTACTCCCTCCCTCAGGAGCACGTGATCAAGGAACAGAGTCAAGAGCCGGGGCGGCACTGGGCTGAACTCTAACGCCTTGCACTTCTTGGCAAGATCTTTTATCTTTGTAGATTTTGCGTTTGCGGCCATTATCATGGGCACCGTCGGCTCTTTAATCAAGTCAACGAGGATGTCAAGACCGCCAGAATCCTCTCTGCCATAGATGCCGTCCACCTCGTCCAGAAATAGAATTATCTTTTTTCCAAACAGGTTGGCAGTATTTCGTAGTGCGGGAAGCAACATCTCTCGCAGATTGTCCTTGTTTCTTGTGTCGCTTGCGTTCATTTCGACCATATGATAGTCAAATTGCCTCGCAAGCGCATGCACAAGCGTGGTCTTGCCTGAGCCCGGCGGCCCAATCAACAGTAATGGTTTACTGCCGCTCACCCATCCGCCCAGCCACTTTAGCGCGGCAAGCCGAGCGTCCTCGTTGCCGATCATTTCTTGTACTTTCTTTGGCCTGTGCTTTTCAGACCACATCATTTGGCAACAGCTTCTATCGTTCTCTGGAAGTCGGCAAACGGCGCGCGCCGGACAAGCTCGTTGTACCAATACTGGTTGTAGTGCCGGACTGTCATGAACAGGAATTCGAGGAACGGCTTTAGTTGGAAACGCTCTGGCAACATGTCAAGGGCGATTTTGGCTTCGTCAAGGTAGAGCTCACTCTTTACCATCGTGAGCTCAAAGGCGCGCCGCACGTCGCCAGTATTGAGAGCGTAATAAAGCGGCCATGACGGGACCTTGACCGCATTATTCTTGATGGCATCTTCAATTTCGTTTCCGCAACCCACACATTCGCCGGCTTTTGCCATGCCAAGGTGGAAAATGTCTGAAAGAGGGCGGCGGTCTAGGGCCATGTTCCTGCCTGCGGTCCCCATCACCGCGCGGTATTTCTTGTAGCATTCGGTCATGTTTTCGTCGTTGATCGAAGCCGGCTTGATCTTTAATTTCACGTCTACATACTGGCCGATCTGGGCATCCTTGAATCCCTCTTCAAAGGCCTTCAATACTGGATCCCCGCCCTGCGCAATTTTGCTCCGCGCTATGGAAAGTATGTAGGGGTTCATGAATTTGTAGTCGTCAAGATATTCAAGATCCTCGTCCTTGTCCACTATCCTGTCCATCGGCTCCGACAGGTCGATCGCGATGATGTGACCATCGATTACCGCGTTCCTCTTTTCCTCGGAAGCGGCGTCGCCGAAATATTCTGAAGCACCGTCGTAAAGCGCATTGAAAACCGGGAACGTCATCTTGACGAAATTTGAATTAAGTATGCGCTTGACCCTGTCGCCAAGCACATCAGAGTTTGACAATCTGCTCTTGACAACCTGCACATTGCCGTCTGGAAGAGCGAGCTCTTGGGAGCCAACATCGTCTGAAAATTTTTTTATCGTGCCTGCAGGGTTACTGTCGGCGGTTATCGCCTTGTGTAACGACATAACGAACCGCTGTGCAAAGCCGGAAAATTCCTGCTCTGTCTTTTCCCTGTACTGGTTGAACTGCCTGTAGCCCTTGCTCCTCAGCAACCCCTGCTTCAGGATGTCCTTGCCGGCCTGCGTACTGCTCAAGGCCGCCATTGAAAAGATCGATTCATCCTTGCCGCTCATTTCTTTGTTATCTGTTGTCTAATCAGCTATTGATAAGCGTAATGGGAGACCGAGTTTTCCCCACAACCTTGCATCAACCGCTCAGCTTAGCCTCTTTTGCAAAAGGGGCTGGCAGCAATCGCTTTTTTTGTGAAATTAGAATTAGAAAGGAAAAGAATGAAAAAATGCTTACCTTGAAGCCATCGCGATTCTTTCTTGCTCGTTCTTTTTCTTTACCGCGTGGCTCCCCATGTCGTTGTTGGAAGCGAGAATGATTTCCTTGGCAAGAGCCTCTTCAATCGCCTGCGGGCTGCTGTAGGTCGACTCCCTCACACCCTCTGCGATAAAGCGCAGTGCAAGGTCCACTCTGCGCAGCGGGGCGACGTCAACTGACACGTGGTAAACGACGCCACCGTACACGATGCGTGTCGTGTCCTCGTTTGGCGATGAATTCTCGATTGCCCTTACCAGTAATTCAACCGGGTTCTTGGTGGTTTCAAGGTGTATGATTTCAAATGCTGTCTTGACTATGTTCAACATCCTTGCTTTCTTGCCGCCCATCCTACCAGTGTTCTTGGCGTATTTCTTGCCAAAGTGCATCATCTTGTTTGCAAGGCGCTCGACGATGTTGACCTCTGCCTTCTTAAGTCGCTGGTGCTCGTGCCTTCCGAACGTTACCGGGATTACTGCGGGTTTCAGGCTGATCACGTTCTTCAAACCCGGGTCATTTATTGCAATCTCAGTAGTGTCCCACTTGTGAAATAGCTGGATGCGTACCTGTTCTTTTCCACTCATCTTCTGGGCTTCTCCTTCCTGCCGTGTACTAGCTCGTTCAATGAAACGCCATTGACTTTAAAGACCTGCCACCTAACGCCGGGAATATCGCCCATTGCGCCGCCCATAGAGCCCCCGATCCCGCCTATAATGACCTCGTCGTGCTCGTCAACAAAGTTAAGAGCGCCGTCCTTTGGCAAGAATGCAGTGACAGACTTGCCGTTCTTTATCAGCTGAACCCTTACGCACTTGCGAACTGCAGAGTTGGGCTGCTTTGACTCGATGCCTACTTTTTCCAGCACTATTCCTCTTGCCTGCGGCGCGCCTTCTAGCGGGTTTGCCTTCTTGTCAAGCATGAGCATCCTTCTTTTGTAGTACTTGTCTGCCCACCTAGCGCGGCTCTTCTTTGACTTGAGAACCCTTCCTGCAAAAAGACCTAGAGGAGATTTACCCATCCATATTCACCCTATTACTCTGTTCAGGGCTTACTATTTGCACATTGGTTATTTGGAAGTATCGCTTCGCAAGAAGCCTTGCCTTCTCGGCATTTCTGCCCTCCCGGCCAACGACAGCACCCTTTTTCCTCTGATCGACCGTGACAATGGCCTGTTTTGTCCCGTCGTTCCTGTCAGATATCCTGATGTCACTTATCATGTCCGCGTTGAGCATGTTACGGATAAATTCTGCAGCGTCGTCAGAAAATTCAACAAGTTCTATCTTTTTCGCAACCACGTTCTGCAATTGCTTGATGGTTGAACCCCCTTTGCCTATCGCAAGGCCCATCTGGCCCTTGTTAACGACAAATATAACGCGGTCCATCTTTTCGTCGACGATGCAATCTCTCGCAGTTGCGCTGGTCACGCTCTGGAAAAGCGACATCAGCCGCAGCTCGTCAGAGGTTAGCTTGATCTCCATTATTACAGCGTCCCCGTGACGTGCGGTCCGAATGACGACGACAACAAATCATGCTTCCAATTCACGCTCAATTTAAGTCTTGGTACCTTACTTGGATATAGCTCCTTTTTCCGACATTATGGCGTCGATCTCGGCAGCGCTTCCGCTGTTGATCGCTATTGCAGTGATGCGAAAAGGCTTGTTGCAGAGCTTGCCGAGCTGCATTGAAGTGCCGGGGTATTCGTAGACAGGGACGTTTGCGGTCTTTGATTGCTCTTCCAGCCTTGCCCTGTCGTCCGAGTCGATAGATTTGCTGACGATTACTAGTTTCGTCCCTTTGACTGACTGCAAGACTTCCTTGACGCCGCTCTTGTACCCGTTGGCGGCTATTGCGTCCTTAATCACTTTTTCCAGCGCTTTCAGTATCCTTCACCTTCATGTAGAGGTCTACCATTCCCGTGCCGACAGGTACAGTCGCACCTACTATAACGTTTTCTGTCACTCCTTTCAGCGTTTCAATCTGTCCTTCTAGCGCTGCCCTGGCAATTGTCGGCACTGTGATCTCGAACGCTGCCCTTGCAAGTACCGATGTCTTTGTTCCGGCGATGCCATGCCTGCCTATTTGCTGGAGGTAGCCTTTGGAGGTCATCAGGTCTGCAACTAGCATGATGTGACGCGTATCCACTTCAAGACCTTGTTCTTCAAGCGTATTCGTTATCTCTTTTATCAATGCAGTCCTTGCCGCTTCGATACCAAGTGTCTGCCATATCTCGTAGACGTTGTTGGTAGTGATTCTGGTAAGGTCAACGCCTTCGACCGCCACTACTTTCGCAAGGTTAGAACCTGCTGTCTGGATTACCCATTCTTCGTCCTGTTTTACGATCGTCACGCGCTCAATGTCCGGTACGCCCTTTACTCTGGTATTGAGCAGCTTGCTCTTGAGCGTCAGGAGTGTCTGCGCGTCAGGCTCGTCCGGAACTGTTATTTTGATTGAAAGCTTGGCTTCATTGGGCTTGATAGTGTACTTCTTCTTCGAGCCTTCAAGGACTTCCTGCACATCGGCAAAATTGCATCCTCGCTCCGCAAGCTTGGCTTCAGACAAGTAGAACGTCAGCAGGCCGCTGTAGTCGGTGTCAGTCCTGTCCACAAGGTCGCCTATCTGGGTGAAAAGTATCTCCCTTGCGACTTCAAGTGCCTTTTCCCTCGATACCCTGTGTTCGTCGTCGAGGTAGATGTCCATCGTGGGCGTCACTGGCTTTTTACGCGCGTCCACAAGCTCTATGAGCCTCGGGAGACCGAGCGTCACGTTCCTCTCTTTTACGCCTGCAAAATGGAATGTCCTAAGAGTCATCTGAGTTCCTGGCTCGCCTATCGATTGTGCGGTGACGACGCCGACTGCTTCTCCTGGCTCTGCGAGCGCCCTGTCAATTAGGTCGAGCACTTTCTTCATGACTTTTTCAACGCCTTCCTTGCTGAGCCTGTTTTCAAGGAGTGCCTTTTCCAGGCTAGCCTTCATCCTAGGGTTGAGATTCTCGGCGTATTTGCCGATGATGCCCTTGATGACATCTTCTGTTGCCTTCCTGCCCTCGTCAACTATTGATTCAGCTTCAATTAGCCTTGAAATGTTGACCGCTTCTCCGTGGTCACTTTTGGCAGGATCAATACCATCCTCTCCGTAGAGATACTGTACGATGTTGCCGTGCGGGTCGCGCACCGTCTGGTCGTACTCGATCTTCAGGTGCTCTAGCGCGTTGATAAGCCTCCTCTGCATATAGCCAGACTGCTGCGTCCTGACAGCAGTATCAACAAGGCCTTCTCTTCCACCCATTGCATGGAAGAAGAATTCAAGCGGCGATAGGCCGTCTCGGTAATTTGACTTGACAAAGCCTTTCGCGTCCGGGCTGGCGTCCTTTGGCTTAAAGTGTGACAGTGCCCTGTTGTGATAGCCCTTTTGGATCCTCTTTCCCCTTATCGACTGCTGGCCAAGAGCTGCAGTCATTTGGCCAATGTTGAGGGTCGAGCCTCTTGCGCCTGTCGACGCCATTATCACACCAGAGTTCTCGTCCGGGAACGCTCTGTCGGCTGTCCTGCCGGCCCTGTCGCGAGCACGCGACAATTCATTGACTACATACAATTCAAGTGCTTCTTCTGCTGCAAGACCTCTTGTCAGCGGAAGCGTGCCGTCATTGTACTGTTGTATTAGCTCGTAGACTTTTTCGTAGGTCTTTTGTATGATGTCACTTATTTCCTGTCTTGTTTCCGGCGAGAGCCACAGGTCAGAGTAGCCGTAGGTGAATCCCCTGTGAGTGATATATGTCTTGAGCATGGTGAGGATCGAGTCGAGGAATTTTCTTGCAGCGTCCGTACCGTAGTCCTTTGCTATCCTGTGGAGAACGCTGTCCGGCTCTTCAGCGCCAATCGATGCCTTGTCGATTACACCGCTTATGAGCTCGCCGTTTTTTATAACGACGTCCTTGCCCTCACCCTTTGCTGCCTTGTTCCATTTCGATGTAATAATAAAGTTAAAGTCCTTTGGAAGGAAGAGCGAGAACAGCTGTCTGCCTGCGTAGAGCTTTTGGCCGTCCTTCGTTACCGCCGGCTCTGGCAGCGGACCTTCATAGCCGCCTATCATCGCAAGGTTTGCAAACTCATCCTTTGTAAGCGTAGTTCCATCGCGTGTCAGCATGAAGGCACCTGTGATAAAGTCCCTGATGCCACCGATGATAGGTCCGCCGTACCTTGGCGAAATCAGCTGGTCCTGTACCCTCATGAGAAGGGTAGCTTCGGCCCTTGCCTCTTCGCTCTGTGGCACGTGGAGATTCATCTCGTCCCCGTCAAAGTCAGCGTTGTAGGGTGGGCATACTGCCGGGTGCAAGCGGAATGTCCTGTACGGAAGCACCCTCACGCTGTGTGCCATGATTGACATCCTATGGAGCGAAGGCTGCCTGTTGAAAATGACGATGTCGCCGTCTGCCAAGTGGCGCTCAACGACGTAGGCTGGAGCAAGCGAATCGGCTATTGCTTTCCTGTCGGTCACGTAGTCGAGTCTTATCTTTACGCCGTCTGGCCTAATAATGTAGTTTGCGCCAGGGTACGTGTTCGGACCGTTCATCACCAGCTCCTTAAGCCGCTCTAGGTTCCACTGCGACACAGTTTCTGGGATTGTAAGTTTCTTGGCAACGTCGGTTGGCACGCCAACATCAGCAATCGTAAGGTTGGGGTCCGGCGAAATCACCGTCCTGCTGGAAAAGTCTACGCGCTTGCCCGAAAGCGAGCCTCTGAACCTTCCTTCCTTACCCTTGAGCCGCTGCGTCAGGGTCTTGAGCGGTCTGCCCGACCTGTGGTGGGCTTGGGGAATGCCTGACACTTCGTTATCAAAGTACGTCGTGACATGGTACTGCAACAGGTCGACCAGATCCTGTACGATGAGCGGCGGGGTTCCTGCCTCCTTGCTCTCTTTGAGGCGTTGGTTGACCCTAATGATGTCGACCAGCTTGTGTGTCAGATCGTCTTCCGATCTGATGCCTGTTTCAAGTATGATTGACGGCCTGACTGTCACCGGCGGCACCGGCAGGACCTGCAAAACAAACCATTCCGGCCTTGCCGTCTTGTAATCATAACCCAGAAGGGTAAGGTCGTCGTCTGGGATGTGGCTGAGCCTTTCCCGTATCGTGATTGGCAATAGTCGGTTTTCTCCGGCATCCGTCTTCTCTACAAATATCGTCGGCTTTGTGAATATCAAGTCATACTGGTCTTTACCGCAGTGTGGGCAGATCTTTACCTTCTTCGACCTCTCGATTATCTCGTCTTTGATGTTTTCAAGGGTAATGACTGCATAAGCAGCCTTTGCTTCGCGGATCGACTTGTAGTGGGCCAGCTCTTCCGGTTCGAGCTTTATCCTGTTGCACGACCTGCATGATATCAGCAAAAGCTTGTGTATGTCGTCAACGAAAGCAATGTGCAGAACCGGTTCAGCAAGCTCGATGTGACCAAAGTGGCCAGGGCATTTTGCAGAAGTATTTCCGCATGTGGCGCATTTTTGACCCGGCTCGAGAGTCCCGAGTCTGTTGTCCATCAAGCCGCCCTGCACCGGCATGCCGTCTTCGTCGTACGTCTCTGGCGCCGTGATCTCGGCTACAGAGAATTTGCGTACTTCGGTTGGCGACCAGACGCTGAACTTTATTCCGCCCAATATTTTTGCAGATTCATCCATCATGCCAGTTGCCTCCTTAGACCTTCTCCTTCACAAGCATCCTAGGAGCAACATTTAGGCTCATCATTTCTTGCAATAGCAGCTTAAATGCATAAGCTATCACCACTGACGATATCTTGGCCTTTTCACCGCAGACGCGGCACACGTAACGGCGTTGCTTGACGTCATAGTATGCAAGCAGGCCGCAGCGCTCGCAGACATTAACCTCTGCTTTGTCTGATTCCTCCAAGAGTCTGTCCTTTAGCATCATCGACGCGCCGTATGCGATAAGGCAGTCGCGCTCCATTTCTCCAAACCTCAAACCACCGCCGCGAGCACGGCCCTCGGTCGGCTGCTTCGTGAGCATCTGGACCTGGCCTCTTGCACGGCTGTGAATCTTGTCGGCAACCATGTGATGCAGTTTCTGGTAATACACGACGCCGATGTAGACGTCAGCCGGGAACTTTCGGCCCGTCCTGCCGTCGTACATCACTTCCTTGCCAGTGTACTTGAAGCCATACTGTTCCATCGCGTTCTTGATGTCATCGCCTTTCTCGCCGAGAAACGCCGAACCGTCGACAATCCTACCCCGGAGCGAGGCAGCCTTGCCGCCAAGCGATTCCATGAACTGGCCGACGGTCATCCTTGATGGAAAGGCGTGTGGGTTGATCATGACGTCAGGCACGACACCGTCTTCGGTGTATGGCACATCTTCTTGATTGACCAGCATGCCTACGACCCCTTTCTGTCCGTGCCTGGAGGCAAACTTGTCGCCGATCTCTGGAATGCGCATGTCCCGGACGCGAATCTTGTACATCTTGCCGCCTTCAACTGACTGCGTGACAATGACGGTGTCGACTACTCCGTTTTCTGACGGCCTGACGCCGACTGAAGTGTCGCGCCTATATGGACCTTTGACCTCAAATTCCTTGTATTCCTCCATGAACCTTGGCGGCGATGTTCTGCCTATCAAAATGTCGCCCCCATTGACTACAGCTTCGTGCATAATCGCACCGTCCTGCTCTAACAGGCGGTAGGCCTTTTCACCCCTGTAGCCGCGTATGTTGGCGTCTGCCTGAGGCAGTTCAAAGCTATCCTTCATTCCACCAGGGTACTGCTTGGCTTCAGCTTCGTAGATCCTGTAGAAGAACGTCCTTCCAAGTCCCCTGTCGACAGACGACTTGTTGAATACTACAGCATCTTCGATATTATAGCCTTCAAACGGAAGCACGGCGACGATAGCGTTCTGGCCCGTTGGGCGATCTTCGAGCCCAAGCAGGTTTATCGCCTTTGTGCTTACTACCGGCGTCTGTGGATACAGCATGAAATGCTGCCTGACGTACGTGCTTGCGTTCATCAACGGCGTTGAAAATCCAAGGCTCTGCTTTGCCATCGCGCTTTCGTAGGTATTCCTTGGCGACTGGTTGTGTTCCGGGTACGGGATTATTGAAGCGCCCACGCCTAGAATCGCTGACGGGAATATCTCCAGATGTGTGTGTTTTGGCTCCAGCTTTTTAGGATCGATTGCGACGTAGCAGTTCTCCTCCTCGTTTGCGTCTGTAAGCTCAATTACTCCCATGTAAAGGAGGTCGTTCCATGAAAGGAACTTTTTTGATACCTTTTCAATAACCTCGTACGTTACGAGCGGCTTGTTGTCCCTTATTACCGCGAGCGGCCGCAGCACCCTGCCTGCATTGCAGCTGATGTAGAGCCGCTTTGTGGCACTCTCGTTCTGCGAGCTGTAAAGATAGATTCCGACGTGCGGATGGATCTTGCCCGACCTCCTCATTGACCTCAGCGTGTCGGCCAAGTGATCCCCCTTTTCAACGTAACCTATCAGCCTGCCGTCGACAAACACCCTCGTCCCAGATTCCCGCAGGTCTTCATCGGACTCTTCTACGTTCTGCACTCCAAGTTCGTACAGCTTTTCAGTTACCTCGGCGCTCTGAACATTGACAGAAATTATTGCCGACAGCGCAAGGTTCTTGACAAGCCCGCAGTTAGAACCTTCAGGAGTCTCCGCGGGGCAAATCCTACCAAAGTGCGTTGCATGCAGGTCCCTTGCCTCAAAGTTTGGCTGGCTCCTGCTGAGCGGCGACTGGATCCTGCGTAAGTGCGAAATGGTAGACATGTAGTTTGTCCTGTCAAGCAATTGTGTTACTCCGACCCTGCCCCTGCCCCAGTTTCCTGTTGCAATGGCATTGTTCAGTTTGTCAGAAACAATGCCCGGCCGGACTGCTGCGGCTACTGCGTTGATACCGCGTTTTTGGCCCGAACGCTCGAGCTGGTATTTCATGTCGCGTATCAAATTGCGAAAAGCAGTCCTGAATAGGTCTGCAAGCATCTGGCCGGCGAACTTGATTACCTTGTTGCCATAATGATCTTTATCATCGGAGTCTATCCATCCCATCTTGAGCTCGATGAGTTTGCTCGCTGCTTCGCCCAAGAACAACGCCTTTTCGTGTCTGTTATCAGGGTTCTTGCCAATGTGTGGCAAGAGACCCCAGTCAAGCAATGTTTCAGCTCTCTTTATCTGGAACTCTTCCAGCATGCCGGGAGCAATTCTCTTGCTGATATAGACGATAGCATCTCTGCTCGTGTTGACATCGCCAGACTTTTCAAACGATGGCTCTAGCTCGTCCTGGATTGTTTCGTTGAGTGAGACAGAGTCTGCAATGTCCTTATCAGACTCGAGGCCGAGCGCTCTTATCAGCGTGATCAATGGAATATCGACTGGTGAGCCGGGGATCTTGGTTACTATAGAACCATCCGGGCGCATCACCAGTTCAAGTTTCGCCCTGTAGCCGACTATTGAAGAATATACTTTTGCCTTGTAAAGCAAGGTGCCGGTGGTTTCCTCAGCATCGACAATTATCTTGTTATATGAGAGATCTTCAAGTCCGACGATCACGCGCTCGGAACCATTTATGATGAAGTATCCGCCTGGGTCGCGCGGGTCTTCTCCGAATTCGACAAGTTTGCTCTCTGGCAGATTGTGCAGTATGCACGTGTTGGACTTGACCATAACCGGCATGTCGCCGATGTGGATAAAGCGCGATTCGAGAATTTTGCCGTCCTCTACTACACTGCACTCTAGCATGACCGGTGAAGCATAGGTAAGGTTGCGGAGACGGGCTTCCATCGGTGCGACATGCGTAATGGAACCGTCAAGCTCCATAATCCTTGGCTGCTGGAGCTTTATCTTGCCCAGCTTGATCTTGTACGGGTATTCCGCGGTTTCGATTTCGATCTCGCCTACTTCGTCGATTATGCTCTGCAATCCGCGTTCCATGAATTCGTTGTAAGAGTTCAAGTGCTGCCTTGCAACGCCTTCCCTTCGCAAAATGTCATTGATGATTGGCCACATCTCAATAGAATTCTCTATCATTGCGAACTCAACCCTCTACGACATATCGGTAATATACACTTTCACCCGCCGTGGGACTTTTTCTCGTTATCTTGATGATGTCGCCGGGCCGGACGTCCAAGTCTTCCAAGGCCTTGTCACTTATCATGATGTATGGCAGCTGGCTTGGCTTGGTGTTGTATTTTTTCAAGACTTCCTCTGCATCCTTCTTTGCCAGGATTTCGTGCTTCGGCTGGTAAGTGTGGTTCGTTATTTTGATGACCTTTTTTTCAGACAATGGAGCATGCCTCCAAACATGAAAATAGCTTCTGCTGAGAAAACATCAAGTCAAATTTAATGAATATCGGATGAGCATATATAAGTATTCGCAATTAATTGGCGGGGAATTTGATATTTCTTTTGAAAATTGAGAGTCCATATTTATTCAGCTTGTCCGAAATGATCTAAACTATTAGAGTTTCTACACAAAAAGGATAAATAGCAATGCAATTATAGCGTGTTAGGTGTGCATGAGGGATAATGGACTATAAAGCATATGCACTAATGGCAATATTACTGGCATCCGTTGCATCTGTCGCACTGGCAGGTGCTGCGTATGCACAGAGTACAATAACAGTGAAGACAGACAAGCCGAGCTACGCCACCGGCGACGAAGTTACAGTTACAGGCAAGCTCACTGCGACAACAATAAATCAACCACTATTGATACGGGTGAAGGACCCAGAAGGCAACTTTGACAAGATCGATCAGTTCGAAGCTGCAGCTGATGGATCGTACACTTACAAGTTCCGCACAGGTGGCACGATGAATACTAATGGCGCATATACAGTAATAATCAGCTACAAGGGCACTACAACTGAAGAAACAACATTCCAATTCGACGCAGGCATGGTATGGAAGAAATTCAACATCAGAGTTGGGGACAAAACATATCCAGTAGAGTACCAAATTACCGGCGGTTCAGTGACTAACATGGTACCAGAGGAAAAGACAATGACGCTGACGGTGACCATAAGCTCAACAGCTAACGGAAACTTGCAAATCAGACTTCCAAGAAACGTAATCGATGCTAGGGAGGGACCAGATGGAAGATCAGGAGCAGACGAAGACTTTGTCGTGTTCGCTGACGAAGTCCCATCAGACGTCTCAAATGAAACCGAGACAACAGTTGACAGAAGAACACTAACAATCGACTTTGAGCAAGGCACTGAAACAATCGAAATCGTAGGCACATGGGCAATTCCAGAGTTCGGCGCAATAGCTGCAATCATACTGGCAATCGCAATCGTTGGAATCATCGTAGCAACTGCAAGGTACGGTAAGTTCAACTTCGCTCCAAGGCTGTAAACAGCCTTTTTCCTTCTTTTTATTATTTGAACGAGACTTACCGATAGGTATTGAAAAATGGGGCCTTCGGAGGGATTTGAACCCTCCTCAAGCGGTTTCTGCCGAAAGTTTCTTGAGAAACCGACCACAGCCGCCTATACTGACCAGGCTATACTACGAAGGCCGCCAGAAAATTTGCAACGACTACAGTATATAATCGTTCGATCATTTGCTTTGGAGGATGCCGACGCGGACTGTTTCAACGCCCAAGTGTTCGAGCCGCTCTGCTAGACCGTTGAGGCCTATCGAATCTCCCGCAAGATGCCCCATGACCACCAAGTTGCCATCAAGCTTTTCTTCCCTCAATTTCGTTAGATCGTTGTAGTCGACGTGTAGGTAGATAATGGTGGAAACGCCTTGCTGCAAGTACGCTTTTGCAATGTGGTAGCCGCCGTTAGTACCCGCAGCCACCACTAGGGCCCAGTGGCCGGCCCTGTTCTTCTTATTGCCAATCCTCACTTGCACCCTTGTTGCAGCGTTCTTGAATTCAGGTATTTTGTTGATTGACCGGACAATATCTGATACGAATTCTGTCTTGCCTGACTTGATAGCGCGCAGGATCACCTGACGCATGTATTCGTCGCACGGTTGGTGGATATTGACAAGCGGCATACCAAGCGCCCTTGCAGCTCCGACAACGTCGCTGTAAATATCGGCATGGTTGCGTGTCTCAACCCGCTCCTTGAGCTTCTCCACTGCCTGTTGAGAGATCTTTTTTGGCACGCCATGCTCTGCCATAAAGTCAACGTGCCTATCAAACACTTTGTAAAAGTTAACGGAGGCTATTCCAAGCGGGTGATGCGCAATGACGGCGTCGCATCCAAGCTGCCTAGCTAGCATCAGCTCTGCCGTCCCGACATCGATTGCGATCAACACTTTGCCGATATTCTTGCCCTTTACGTGCACAGCGCTGTCCGCCGGCATTTTTTTCCAGCCAGCGAGCTCGAGTCCTACTTGCATTATCATTTCAGTGTCGAGGGCCACGCCGATTAGTCTGTACAGTGCAAAATTTAAATCTGATCTGCTACCATCTTGCAGAGATGAGCTGCTCTGACGAGCACGTTTCGCATTCGACTGACAATCTGATCCAGATAACTCCCCAGATCAAAGCAAGGTTGCAGAAAGCGAAATACGGCGTCTACAACCACTCTGCAGTGGAGCTGTGCCACTGGACAAAAAAGTCATTTGCAAACGAAGGCAACTGTTACAAGCACAAGTTCTACGGGATCTCAACACACCAATGTATGGAAATGACGCCGACTGCTATGAACTGTGAGAACAGGTGCATATACTGCTGGCGGCCTACCGAATTTTATGATACGCTTGAAATGCCAGAGGAGCTGGTCGATGAGCCAGACGTGATAGTGCAGCAATTGATGGCTGAACGGAAAAAGCTGATAAACGGATATTTCGGCAACACAAAAAATGACAAGCGCAAGCTTGATGAGTCATTGCTCCCCGCCCATTATGCCATTTCGTTGTCAGGCGAACCAACGATGTATCCAAAGCTACCGCAGTTGATAAAATATTTGAAGTCGCTCAAGGCTACAAAATCGATATTTCTTGTTACAAACGGGCAGGAGCCGGACATGCTCAGGAGGCTCGTTGCAGAAGACGCGCTGCCTACACAGATCTACCTCTCGACTAACGCGTCCAACAAAAAAATGTTCCACCAGATCAATAGGCCGCTGCACAAAGACGCATGGGAGCGATGGTGGGACAGTTTGCGTTTCCTTGCCACCGTCAATACAAGGACGGTACTCCGCATGACCCTGATAAGAGGGTACAACGACAGCAAGAATTTTGTCGACGAGTTTGCGGAAATGATGGCAAAGGGGGATCCGCACTTTATCGAGCTGAAATCGTATATGCACATCGGTATGTCGAACCAGCGGCTGGAACAAGATCACATGCTGGAGATGCATGAGGTGAAGGACTTTTCAACAAAGTTGTGCGAAAAGATGTCCTCGTTCAAGATAATGGACGAGAGCGAGGTTTCGAGAATAGTGGTGCTGCAGAACCAGGCGCGCTACACCGACAGGTGGATTAAGGAATACATGATGCCAGCGTCATAGCTTCAGGTACCACCTTGCAAAGTTGTCAAGCGCCTTCTTGCGGTGTGAGTATTCGTTTTTTCTGTCCTTCAATTGCGCAAACGTTAAGCTAGTGCCGGCAGGGACAAAGATTGGGTCAAAACCCCACCCTCCCTCGGTTATTTCATTTGATATTCTACCTTCAACTTTGCCCTCCGATATTGAAAGGTGTTCGCCATCGTAGAATGCTATGAGGGATCGAAATGACGCCTTCCTGTTAGTTGATCCTGCAAGCAGCTTCATGATGCCGTCGTTTCCTATTGTCTTGTATGCATGGGACGAGTACTGGCCCGGAAATCCTTTCAAAGCGTCAATAAACAGCCCGTCGTCTTCGACTATCACCGGCCTGCTAACGCGCGCAAACGCGCTCTTTGCCTTTTCTCCTGCAATCTCTTCAAGCGAGTCTGACTGGATCTCGGTGAGGTTTAATTCGACAAAGTCGACGGCAAGGCCATAAGTTGAGAGTATCGACTGGACTTCGCGGTACTTGTTCTGATTGGTGCTTGCAAAGGTTGCAGCTCGCAACATCAAGTCACCCGGGCATATCTGCCCCGCTGCTCGATCTCTCTGACATTTTCCAAGATTTTGTCTGTTCGTTTTGTGCCGGCGATGCTTGCGTATCCTTGTACAAAACGTGGAAATGCCCTTTTGACTGCAATGTGCGCGCTGGTAAAAACTTCTTTTATCAATCGAATGTCAGTAGCCATGTCTTCGGTACGTTCCGAGTAGTACGACAGACCAAAGTCGAGCAGGACTAGCTTTTTGTTTGCAATAAAGTTTGAAGTCGTGAGGTCGCCGTGGATTATGTTGTTTGCATGCAATATGGCGGCGCAGCGGCCCATTTCGTAGCAGAGGGCTGGCGTTATCGCATCCCTAACGTTTTCGCCTTCAACAAACTCCATTATTATTTCGGCCTTGACAGGATCAACAAAATGCACAAACGGCGTCATGACGCCGGCGGCCTTGGCTGTGGAAATAAAGTTGGCCTCATGGACTGTCCTGTGCTTTCTGATCACAGAGTCCAGCTCTTGGTGCCTGTATGGCTTGGGAGTTCGCACTTTGGAGATTGCCTTTTTGCCGGCCCATTTTACAAGATATACATCGGCTTCTGCACCCCTTTTCAACAGCCGTGGCTGCAATAGTAATATAACCTCGGCCATCGAGATAAAAATGTGGTGAGTTTCGAGCCCGCGCCCGGCGAAAAAGTACTTCTTGACGAAGACTGCGCCGAGGATAAGCTGAGAAATGGCTTGCTCTTCCTTACAGACCGCAGGTTGGTATTCCAAAAGACGCAGGGCAGGTTGGCCACCCTGTCAAAAAAGGAGGGCGACATTGTACTTGACATACAGCTGTCAAAGATTTCGTCTGTCAGGGCTGAAGGGTTCATTGTAAAAAAGCTGGTTGTCGTGTCCGGCGACCAGACTTACAAGTTTGGCGTCTTTAACAACGGCAAGTGGGAGCGTCAAATAAAGCAACTCATCGGCGCCAGATGACGTCCACGGTGTCGAGTCGCCAGGACTGCTGCACGAACGAGTTTTCCACTTTGATGTGCTTTTTTGTATCCCGGTATTGCTGAATCGCGGTCCACGCAATCTGAGCGCCATTGTCGCCGGCAAACTTTATGGGGCACACAAACAGCTTGGCGCCTTGGCGCCTGCATGCGGCTTCAAGCATCTGGGCAAGCCTCTTGTTTGCGGCTACTCCGCCTACTATCATCATCTCTTTCTTGCCAGTGAATGAAAGAGCGCGCTCAACTGCCTCTGCAAGCATCGCAAATGCCGTCTCCTGAAGCGAATAGCATGTGTCAGTCGCCTCCACCCCCTCTGATCTAAGCTTTATTGCAGCGGTCAGAAGGCCGGAAAAAGAAACGTCGTTTCCCTTGACGATGTATGGCAGTTGCATGTATTTGCCGGCCGACTGGACTGCCAGCTGTTCAATCCTGCCCCCACACGGCGACGCAAAGCCAAGCGTCCTTCCGAACTGGTCAAGCAATTGGCCGACAGTGATGTCAAGCGTCTCGCCAAAGACACGCCATCTTCCGTGGGAGAATGCAAGTATCATAGTGTGGCCCCCAGACACTAACAGGACGAGTGGGTCAGCAGCGTCGGTGAGCATCGCCCCAAGTTCCAGGTGTCCGAGGGCGTGGTTGACCGGCACTAGCGGTTTTTTGTAATAGCCGGCCAGAGTCCTTGCAGCGACAGCGCCGACGCGAAGGCAAGGCCCGAGACCGGGCCCGGCAGAATAGCCAACAATGTCAATGTCTTTCATCGAAACGCCAGCAGACTGCAACGATTGGCGTAAAACAACAGAGCAGACTTCCATGTGGTGGCGCGAGGCATCCCTCGGATGTATTCCGCTGCCTTCAGGCGGCTTGTACACATCACGCTCATCAGAGCGTACTTTACGTTTTGAGTCAACCACGGAACATCCAAACGTATGCGCGGTGCTTTCAATCCCTAAGCACAGCATTGCTATCCCCTGCTTGTCGCTGATACTATTTTAATCACGTCGCCGCTTTTCAGCTTGTGGTCGGCGCCTATCCTCTGCTTTGTTCTTGCGTCGACGGCATACAAGAACCCTCTTGCAAGATCGGCATGCACTGTCTCTGCCAGATCCTTAGCAGTAGAGCCTTCAGGCAATAGCCTGACATCGGGCAGGACGTTTCCCTTCTTGTCTATTAGCTTGAACTCGTCTTCCACAGGGTAGACAGCGATCTGACGCAGCAGTTTGAAGCATGCTACGTTGATCGCTTCCTGGACGCCCGTCGAGCCATATTTTTGCATCAACGTCCTAACAATGTCAAGTGCCTTTTGCTGCTGCGCATTCAATTCAACATTAGGTTTGACGTCAAACGAGCTGTCGCCTGGCAGATAGTGAAGAACGCCTTTCTTTGATGCCTTTCTCAGGAGCGCTTCGGCTTCTGACGCGCAAGGGATCACTTCAAGGCCTGCTGACTTCATTTTCGCAATGTTTGCATCTGCAGAGTGAAGGTCGGCCTTGTTGGCCGCTATCACAAAAGGTTTTGCCCTTGAGCGCAGTATTTTGCAGAAGGCAAGTATGTCGTCTTCTATCCAGAAAACCGGCTTTTTCATTGCAAGGCCTGACGCATGAATTGCGGCTGACACTTGTTGTTCCATTATTGCAAGACCAGACAGTCTCTTTGAAAGCAGCTGCTCCAGCTTTTGCCCCAGTCCTTCGGCTTCTCTAGCATTTTTGGCCCAGTCCCGGCCGACTAGAGCAGCAAGCCACAGGTCGAACTCTTCCTCTACAAACTGGATGTCAAACATTGGATCGCCCGTTCCAGCCGGCACCGACTTGCCGGTGCTGTCTGTCGAGCCTGAAGCGTCAACTATGTGTACGAGCGCGTCGGCTTGCCTGGCGTCGTCTAAGAACTTGTTGCCTAGACCCTTGCCTGCGTGGGCACCGGGGACAAGGCCGGCCACGTCGACCAACTTTATGGGGATGAATCTGTTTCCGTCGATGCAGATCGAGTGTACAGGATTGTCCTGAACCCCAAACTCCCGGCAGACACATTTTACTCTCGCATAGGCGACGCCCATGTTGGGATCGATCGTTGTAAAAGGATAATTGGCTGCAGGCACAGCCAGCTCTGTTGCAGCGTTAAAGAATGTGGACTTGCCGACGTTGGCTTTACCAATCAAGCCGATAATCAATTAAAGCTTGTTCTGGTCCAGCCCGAATTAATGTCTTTCAAGATTTAATAAATTGCAGGCACGATACTTGCGCGTTGAACAAAGAAGCCGCGAGGTTGGTCAAAAAGCTCGGGCTTGAAAAGCACCCCGAGGGCGGCTACTTCAAGCAAACATACAAGTCAGATACAGTAGTAGATTTGGAAGGATACGATGGGCCGCGAAGTATTGCAACCGCAATCTACTACATGCTCGTGGGAAACCAGTTTTCTGCATTTCACATGCTCAAGTCAGACGAGATCTGGCACCATTACGCGGGCGGTTCAATCACGCTCTATGTAATAGACAATGATGGAAAATTGTCTAAAATAAAGATAGGCGGGGGCGGAACGCCTCAGGCAGTCGTAAAGGCTCACACCTGGTTTGCTGCATCCCTCGATAGCAAGAAATCGTACTGCCTTCTTGGCTGCACCATGTCGCCTAGATTTGACTACCGCGACTGGGCACTTGGCAAGAGGGTCGAGCTTCTCGGGATGTATCCGCAGCATAAAAAGATCATTTTTAGATACACAAAATAGTCGCCGCTTTCAAATCATCGTCATGGCAAAGCCGCGTGCTGTGTGTATTGTAAGTGGTGGACTCGATTCTATCTGCTATGCTGCTTCGCTTGCAGCCAACGACGGCTATGACCTCTACTTGCTCACGTTTGTATATGGCCAGCGCGCAAAACGCGAGATAGAACGAGCTCGCTATTTCGCTCGATTATTGAAGGCAAAGGATCACAATGTTGTCGACATCAGCTTCATGAAGTCGCTATACGGTAGCAGCAACGCCCTGACAGATACCGGGCAAAAGCTGTCACATGATTTTTCGCAGAGCCTGGTGGTGCCGGTTCGCAACGCTATATTTCTAACGATAGGCGCTGCGTGGGCGATGAGCATAAGCGCCAAAGTTGTCGCCTACGGAGCACATACTGGCGACACCGTACACTATCCTGACTGCCGGCCGGCGTTTGTCAGCGCGATAAATGAGGCGCTCAACATTGCCGAGTCTGATGCTATCATTGGCGGCATGCGGCAAGAAATAACGGTACTGTCGCCGGCTGCGATAGGACTCGACAAGCCTGCACTGCTCAAAGCTGGCTACAAGATACTGGGCGATAAGATATTCCATACATGGAGCTGCTATTCTGACGGCATCAGGACGGGGAAGAGATATTTGCACTGCGGGAGGTGCGAATCGTGTATAAATAGGAAAAAAGCATTCACCAGTGCACAGATAGAGGACAAGACAGATTATGCAACAAAAAGCCGCGGCAAGCGCAAGGGTAAAGCTAAGTGAGATATTCACCAGCATTGAGGGAGAGGGCATACTGTTTGGCACCAAGACAATGTTTGTCAGGATGGCGGGCTGCCCACTAAATTGCCACTGGTGCGATACGCCTTACGCGCTACCGCTAGATAGCGGCTCTTATTACTCGATCGATGGTGCAAAGGAGCTCATTTCAAAGAACCTTCACGCTAATACCTACAAGGTCAATTTTACTGGGGGTGAACCATTGGTGCAGCATGAAGCGCTCATTGAACTGGCGAAATTTGTCAGAGGAAAGGGCCTTAGGACATACCTGGAGTCCGCCTGCTACGACGCCACAAGGTTTGCCAAAGTACTACCCTACATTGACCTTGTCAAGGTAGAGTTCAAGCTTAAAGACTCCAAGGTGGTCGACGAAAAGCACTACGACAACCTGCTGCGGAACGAGCTTGATTGTCTCAAACTAGCGATCAGCAGTGGCAAAACTACCTATATCAAAGTAGTAGTAACAAATTCGTCAAGCCTTAAAGAATTCAAGGAATTGGTACGCGAGGTGTTCAGTATTAGCAAGCCGGCCGAGATAGCAGGATTTATAATACAGCCAAGTTATAAAATTGATGAGCCACCGTTGGATGTCCTTTTTGGCTTTTACGATGCGATATACCCCCTGTACGATCAGGTCAGAATAGTGCCGCAGCTGCACAAAATCATTGGAGTCAGGTAAAAATCAAATAATGACAACAGAGAAGACGCTGATTAACAAGAGGAGGATTGCAAAGCTAGTAAGGCAGCTTTTGCTCGAGCTAGGTGAAAACCCCGACAGAGAAGGGCTCGCAGGCACCCCGACCAGGATAGCCGACATGTACGAAGAAATTTTCGGAGGATACAGGATGGACGCAGAGCTTGATGTCAGCTTTTCAGAAGATACTGATGCAGTCATTGCAAAGGACATACAGTTTTACAGCATGTGCGAACACCATATGCTGCCGTTCTTTGGCAAGATTCATGTCGCCTATGTGCCGTCTGGCAAAGTATTTGGAGTATCAAAATTAGTGAGACTGGTAGAGAAGTACTCTCGCAGACTGCAGATTCAAGAGAGGCTAACAAAACAAATAGCCGACGAGCTTGTGCGTATGGGAGTAAAGGGTGCACTGGTGATAGCAGAAGGCGAACACCTTTGCATGAAGATGCGCGGGGTGCGCAACGACAGCTCTATAACCACAATAGCGCATCGCGGCATAATGCAGCAGAAGGAAATGCGAGAGCATGTGATTGCCCTTATTTACAACTCCAAGTCAGAGATGGCTAGGGTATAAGGATCACTTTCTTGATATCTTTTTTATTATAGAACGAGTCGCACGAAACGCAATTCCATCCGTCAATATCTCCAAGCCTCGTAACCACTATTCGCTCTTTCATGTTGTTGCCACAATCTGGACATCTGAACATGTTTACAATTGGCTGGAATCCTACTTAACTACCAAATGTACATTGCAATAATTGTGTTGCAGTGCAACAAACTGTCATCAGCCTAATAAAGAACCTCTTTTCAATCAGCTGTAATTGTCCGGTTGCAACATCACGTTTTATGGCGGTGTGAACGAAGTGGGCGGCAACAAGGTCCTTCTCGAAGATGGTGGAACGAGGGTATTGCTCGACTTTGGCAAGGGCTTTTCCCGGCGCGCAAGATTCTTTGAAGAGTACCTGAAACCCAGATCTGCGAACGGCATTGTCGATTTTATAGAGATGGGCCTAATCCCTGACCTTGAAGGCATCTACCGGGATGACCTGCTTGAGATGGCCGGCAGAAAAGCGGTCGCGCCTTCAGTCGACGCGGTGCTCGTTTCACACGCCCATGCAGACCACGTCGACTACATTTCGTTTCTCCACGGCGACATCCCGCTCTACATGGGGACTACCTGCCACACTTTTCTAAGATCAATAAAGGAGAGAGCGCCACGAGACTTTGAGCGTGAGGTGCTTGATTTTCTTCCAAGGCCGGCAAAGAAGGGAACCAAGCCTGTTGCAAGGAAAATCAACGAATTTAGGTCTGGCCGCAAGTTCAGAGTGGGCTCGCTTGAAATACACCCGATCCATGTTGACCATTCAATACCCGGCGCATATGGGTTCATTATTTACACTAGCGCAGGCGCGGTTGTCTACACCGGAGACGTACGACTGCACGGCGCAAGACCCGAGATGACGCAAGAGTTCATGGCAGAAGCAAAGGCGGCAAAACCGATTGCCCTGATTTGTGAAGGAACCAGAATAACCGATATGCCAAGGGAGGAGAGCGAGCAAGGGGTATTCAGGGACGGAAACAGCCTTGTGGCGAAGCACCAAGACGCACCTGTGTTTGCCGATTTCAATTTCAAGGACATGGATAGGGTCAGAACTTTTTACAGGATAGCAAAGGAAAATGGGCGCAAGCTTGTAGTCAAACTAAAGGACTGTTACTACTTGAAATTTCTTTCACAGGACCCAAACCTTGGCATCCCAAATTATGACGACAAGGATGTCGTGATTTACAAGCCAAAGCAGGTTTCAGGAACATACGCGGATGGCGACTATTACGGTGAGGACGCGACGTTTGCTAGCCTGCCCAATGCAAGGACAGCGGCGGAGATAAGCCAGAACCCGAGCCGCTATCTGTGCGCCCTTGGCTACTTTAACTTTGCATCACTTATCGATATCAAGCCGCCGACCGGCACACTCTACATCCACTCTGCAAGCGAGCCGTACAACGAAGAAATGGTCTTGAACCAGGAACGTGTCGATAACTGGCTTGACAAGTTTGGCATGGAGCGGCACCAGATACATTGCTCTGGGCACGCAAAGGCGCCTGACCTGTTCCATATTGTAAAAGAGATCGACGCCAGAATGCTCTTTCCGATACATAGCGAGCATCCCGAGATGTACGTGAGGGCAACAAGGAACATGACCGTGGTCACGGAAGGCACGACGTATGCCCTGTAGAGGACAGATGCAGAACCTATTTGAATCGCTGTATGTATTGAGATAAAAAGTGCAAAAGGTATTGTATTTTGTATTTGGATGCTAGCGTGGAGGTAGATGCTAGACGCCCGATTCTTGGGTAGACTGCTCTGTTTGCGGCAACCGGTACGGGTCATTCCTGTCTGCCTGCCCTACGTGCGGTGTCCGAAATAGTTTTACCGCGCCATCGCCGGTGGCAAAGAAAAGCAATGCTGGCAAGATAGCTGCCGCCGCAGCGCTCGTAATTGTTGCCTTGGCGATATTCATTCTGTCCCCCGTTCTGCTTGACATGATAACCAAGCAGGGTAGCAACCCTGTGATCAAGATCTTGCAACCGCCGGTCCTGGAACCCAAGACCTTGCCCCGCGAAGAGATAGTCCAGCACGCGCTTGACCAGATAAACAAGGACAGAGGCGACTTTGGTTTGGCGCCAGTACAGTTGAGCACCAACCAGGCCGCGCAGGCTCATGCGGAGGACGTATTCAAGACAAAGAGGATATCACATTGGATGACAAACGGCGAAAAGCCCTACATGACGTACACACGTTACCAGGGCGAGGGTAGCGTACAGCAGAATGTTGCGATCGCCGGCTTTACTGCGGAACAGTATGAGGACTGCCGTACCAACATCTTGCTTGACTGTGAAAAGATCGAGCCGCTGTCTACCATCGAGGAGCTGGAGTACGAGATGATGTACAAGGACAAAGAATGCTGCAACGACGGCCACAAAGACAACATACTTGATCCGCATCACACGCACGTGAGCATTGGCATCGTTTACGACCAATACTATCTGGCATTTGTGGAGAATTTTGAGAACAACTATGGGCTGAGCATAAGCATCAATAACGGCCAGGTCAGGATCTCAGGCCAGCTTTTGCAAGGAGAGCTTGAGCAAATAAGCATATACTATGACGAAATGCCCACCTCAGCGACTTATGAGCAGAACAAACACCTGCTGTCGTACTCTGCCGGCGAGCTTGCAGCAACTGTGGTCAAGCCTTTGCCGCCAGGCTATTACTATGAAAAACCGCAGGGCTATACTTTAATCGAGGCCAACAGGTGGATGCAGGGTGATTCTGTCAACGTCATGTTCGACCTTGCGTCCGCGGTGGACAAAGACGGTGTGTACACGTTGTTTGCAATGGTTAAAGATGGAGGGGCAACGTTTGATGTTACTTCCTATTCTGTCTTTGTGGACTCGGAAAGTAGCTAGCGCGCTGCTATGGCTTACCGGATCTTTTGACAGCTCGCCGATCCGTTATATCCAAGTAGATGCACTTATCCAATAATGAGCGAGACTTCGAGCGGCGGTTCGCCGCCGCAGCCTACAGAGATAGTGCTTGCAGGTTGGGGCGGGAGATTCCTTGCATGGTTGATCGACTTTATCATAGTAAATACAGTGCTGTGGGCGATATTTGCAGTAGCTTCTATCCCATTCTGGTTCGACGGGACGCCAGACAGATGGTTCAACAGGGCTGACGGCCCTATAGGCTGGGGGGTTACAAGTTTGGTGTTTTTTGCCTATTGGATATACTTTGAAAGTACCACCGGACAATCGCTTGGCAAGATGGCCCTTCACATCAAGACAACCGATCTGGCAGGAAACAAGGTTGACGTTCGCAGCGCGGCCATAGAGAGCTTTGGCAAGGCGTTCCTACTACCAATAGATGTGATCCTCGGTTGGATATTTACAAACGACAAGAGGCAGAGGATATTCAGCAGATTAGCCAATACAATCGTGGTTAAGGTAAAGAGCGGCGGGCAGAGCCAAGATATCCGCTA
>DASYSB010000058.1:0-6030 GCA_036003785.1 Nitrososphaera sp. | reverse complement strand
GCTAGGGCATTGACATATTCAGAGATTATCGGGATGTACTTCTGAATCCATGTGTAAATAGGTTGTTTATTTTTGGTTGGAAAATCTTGCCATTATCTACCCGGCCCGGTTCCCTTCCACGATACTTTCTGAACGCCGCCGTAAGTTCCTTCATATCTGAAGCTCAGCATACCGTCATTTGCGACTAGCAGCTTTGAGGAGGCCATATCCAATCTCTCAGCTTCAAACCCTTTTGGCTGAAGAATAGCGACTTGATGAACCTTGCCCGTGACAGGGTTGGTTATTGGTTCGAGCTGCGCTTCTCCAACTCCTTCTACCTTAATTTTGCTCTTGATGCCGTTAGATTGGAAGATCATCTTGGCACGTTCAGGCTCTCGAAAATGGTCAAGTGTCTTACCATACACATCAAAGGCAGAGCCCTTTGCCTTCCCAGTGACGACCTTTGATAATTCGTCAAATTGTTCCTTAGTAGCTTTGTCATCAATGTACACGGACGCCTTACCGTGTCCTTCATGGATTGCACCCGGCCATGAAGCCACAAATACGAAATTCAGCCCATCCAGCTTTACGTTTCCGTACTTGCCTTCTGTAATGTGGATCGCAGACAAGCCTTCGCAATTTCCATGAGTCGGTTTTGCATTGAACTGACAAGGGCATCCCCAGTCGCAATTACAGCTATCAAGATACAGGCCGCGCAAATGCCACTTTTGCTTCGATGCCACGCGTTGAATGAAATCAGGCAAGTATTTTAGGATTGTCTATATTGGCGCAGTCTTTTCCCACGCTTCATAGCCGCCTTCAATTGTTCTCGCCTTGAATCCTTTCTTGACCAGCTCGTCAGCTCCAATATTTCCACGATAGCCCCCGTTGCAGTAAGTGACAATCTCTTTTCCTTTCAAATTATTCAAAGCTCCTTGTCTTGCGTTTCTTATGAGCTGTCCTAAAGGAATGTTTGTTGCTTCTTCGATCATGCCGTCTGTCTCCACTTCGTCAGCTTCTCTCACATCAATCAGGACAAAATCATTCTTCCTTTCTGCAAGGTCTTTTACCGTTATTTTGTCTGCCATGATATTTCCTTGATGAATTAATGTGTATTTGATATTTGAAGCCTTTGATGCAACTAGTATGAATTTTCTGCGTATATCTTTCTGGTCGGAAAAAAAGAAGGGGACTATTTTTGACCGTATGTCTTGGCTCCCGTAAAGTCAATTCCTACGCACGGTTCATTCCCTTCTACCCATGCGTCATGACCCGGTGGAATTATCGCCGCTTCTCCCGGTCCACAAACCATTTCTGTGCCATCGTCCATCCTAACTTTCATCCTTCCGGAGATGATGTAGCCTGTGTGATGTTGCTGGCAACTATCCGTCTTTACCATTGGTTTTACAGAAGTTGACCACCTCCAACCAGGTTCTAGAGTGAAGCGACCAATAGTCACCTCGCCAAGATTCGCGATGTCCATCTTTCCCTTATCCATTTTACGAGTTTCATCTGGTCGGCTATTGAGATTCTTTCCTTGCATCCTCGCAGTACCTCGAGTTGAACTCATGAATGCACGTGCCAGTTGCGGATTAAATATGGTTAACGGTGCGGTCTTCCGGTAGATTTCCCGTGATTGCACACCACGTGGTGTCATTAACGCAAGTATCTAAAAGACCGCCACAGCAAAATTCCAACTATTGGGCTTGTAATGAGAAATAGAATGGTTGGAAAATATATCGAATAGTGAACTGCCATGCTCGCAAAGGCTAGATATGCTCCGAGCTTTTTGCCCTTTCGTAATAGCTCGACTGCCGCCAGCATCATTGGGATCAAGACAACATAGTATGCGACCAGATAGTTGTTATCACGAGTTAGAGATATGGGATTTGATCGATTATCCAAGGTAACAACAGCTCCCAACGTAACGGAAATGATCGTAAGCCCCAGAAGAATACCGATGTATGCGATAGCTAGCTTGGTGAACGAATGTAACCCAGTATCACTGGAGCTCGGAGGTATTACTTCGGGCGGTATGTCACCAGATGACATCCACTTGTTAATTCTTGTCATTGTTATTTATTGATAGCTTTAATGGCTTATTCCGTCGTTTTTACCTTTGAACCAGCACTCTGCGCGGATGTCTTTCCCCTAATTCCACGTGGTTAGATTTGGAACTTACGCAGTCATCGGATTGCCATACTTTTCATAGTAGAACAATTCGCCAATCGACATCCGATCCTTTTTCTTCCCTGTCAATTGTCTTGCAGGATATCCAAAACCTATAGTGAGAGTAATATTCAGCTCTTTTGGAATTGCGAAATCGTTGCGCAATTTCTCTTCCCTTACTCCAGTGAACAATCCTGAAGCGACTCCCATATTCCAGGCAGCCAACTGCATGTTCTGCAATACTCTACCCGCGTCAATCATATGAAAATTGTATTTCGGGTTTGTTAGTACAATAATCGCAAAATTGGCCGATGCAACCCACATTCCGCTTGTGCTGTCTTCGGCAAGTTTCTTGAGCCGATCCTTACCCTCCACCATAATAAATCGCCAGTGCTGGGTATTCAGACCTGTACCTGTCAGTCGGGCAGCTTCGAGGACGCTTCGCTTTATTTCAGAAGGAACTTCTTGCGAGCTGAACTGCCGTACGTCGAGCTTTGTTGCTATGCCGTCAAAAACATCCATGCTGGAAGTGAATCGGTTCGAAGTGTCTTAAGGGTTTCGTAGCGTCCGCTAAATTGTGGAAAAATGAAAAAGAAAGGAAAAGGGGGGTTTAATCCCACTTGCTCCACGCGGCCATCCATCTGTATGTCCACGTGTTAAGCTTCGCACCCAACGCAGCAATCGGCACTGTCAGCACCGCTGATGCTCCCGAGCCCAGGGCTACAGGACTGTTGTAGAACTTTCCTACCTGAGGCTCGATTGGAGTCATATACGCAGGCAGAGTCGGTCTCGGATACTTGAATGCCACATCGAGTGGATCCCTGACGAGCAGCAGGTTGACCATGTTGAACAGCGGGAACGATAGACCAACCAGTGTTCCACCAATGATGATTGCAGCGTGCTTGTTCCGTCTTGTGGCCCAGTAAGTAAGATCCAACAGCATTGCTGAAGGTATCCAAATAGGTACCACGATGAAGTCATACGGATAGCCCAGTGCAAACCATGCGCCCTTTGCGACCCAAGTGTAGATTGTCATGATTGTAGCGTAGTATGTGGCGGTTCCAGGTACTCCTGTGAAGAGCATGTAGTATATCGCGCCCACAGCAAGCATTGTTGACTGCGAGACCGAGAACACTACGAAGGAGGTCCACATCCAGTCTGTGTAGAAGATATAATCTCCTGCGTTGATGGTTAGCAGTGTGCTATTGACAGCAACCACTACTATGAACAAATAGTGCGTTGTACGTCTAAGCCAGACCATTATCTACCCAGACAGAGACGTAGTATATTAATTTTTATGCCTTCTGTAAAGGCATCCGAAATTCGAACTTTTCCTCGATATTCTCTCTTGCAAATGCGATTCTAGATTCAGTGAGGAGAAAAGTATCTTCTGGTAGAGTCAAAAACTAAAAACAAAAAGAGGAAAAAGAGACGTTTACGCTCTTACAGGCTTCTCGTGTGCTATCTTCATGATGAAGAAGAACCCAAGTGCCTCGATTACGGTCAAGACAGAAAGCGCGTAAAGGCCACTTGGCAGCGGGTATGCCCACGGGTAGACGGATACGCCTACATAGACTCCGCCTGCGGTTGCAGCCCAGCATAGCGCAAAGCCAAGGATGTAGACTGCATTCATGTTCTCGACTCTTCGGCCAATCATGCGTTCGACGTCGTCACGGCCACCTTCGCCTCCACCGCTTCTACGTCCACCACTTCCGTATCCCTTTGGTAGTGTCATTTGCTATACAAACAGAATATGCCTTTTTAAATTTTGCTGTTGGTCTTGCGGACAGTTTTTGCAAAGACGAAACTCGTGGTCAAAAACAGAAAAGTTAGGGGGAAGCGCCCCTGTTGCTAAACAGTCTGCCCAAGGATGTGCCCTTTGCTCTCGTTATGACCACTACAAGGGCCGTCACCATTGCAGAGACTATGACGGCGCTTACAGGGAATTCCGGAACCACGACTATGTTAAAGTCGGCACTCTCGATTGTTTGCCCTGTCGTCTGCCCACCTATTGCCGTGATCACAACTTCAGCTCTTACTAGGCCGGTGCTGTTGACCTTGACTTGATGAACTTCGGGACCCCCTATTTCGGATACCTTATCCTTCAAGGCCACGATCTCCTTTCCGTTTTCATCCTCCACCGTAAAGTCATACCTTACGTCTGCTAACGGGAAGTGGGTCCTGTCAGCGAAAGTGATGCCAAAGCTTACATCGGTCCCTGGTTTGATTTCTGCCGGTTCCCAATCAAGTGTGACAAAATAATGTCCACTGGCAGTCTGTCTTTCAAGTGGCGGTTTTGGAACTTCACCGGTTGCCGTAATATTCGGCTGGCCTGTGCCAACTTTTAGAAGTTCAAACTTGAACTGCGTTACAGATGCGCCAGTTGTGTCCTCTGCAAAGGTCTCAGCCTTCACAGGGAATGGAAATTCATTTACAATCCAAATGTTGTTATCGACACCTTTGTGCCATGATACAAGAGTTGCATCGCAGGAATCAGCTTGGCAGACGTCACGCGCTCCTTGGAAAGATATTTTTTCCGTACGCACTGGTTTTATCTCAGCTCCACCAATCGCACCAATCTTGCCCCAAGAGCCTCCCTTGAGTGACAATGGTTCGGACTTTGTAGTAAAAGCGTCAAGCCAGTGCAATGAGCTCTGATATCCTCCAACAAAGTCATTCATTTCTGCCGGAACCTGACTGCCGCCCGCAAAATAGGCCATACTGTCTGAAAGCTTCATGGTTCCAGAAATCACGCGGCCTTCAAATTCCACGTACGTAGGGACAGTCCATTCGCCGTTTTGGTGGTCCTTGAACCACATCGTCATAACGAAAGGATCTCCGTCAGCAGTATCAAGTTCTTGAATCTTGTATGTCAAGGCCATGTCCTTCTTGACTCCTTCGCCAGGATACCATAGATCATCGGCTGCAAAGGCGCGCTTGATAGTAGGGAATGCTGCAAATGCCCCTAAAACAAGCAGCGAAGCCACCAACGCAAAGGCGGGAAATCTAGAGCTCATTAACAAAAATAGGAATGCGGCAACTGATAAATGTTTATTCGACAGGTAAACAAATAAGTAGATCCGGTTAAGGACTCCTATACAAATGTGCAATTGCCCCAAGGTCACATTCTACGAGGTAGAATTCAAGCTAGTTGGAATGAGGGTTGTGGCAAATCACAAAAACTGCGGCGACTTTTTGAACAACGACCAATTCTCTGCATTTGAGAAAGAGCTAACAAAGTACTGGGGCTTTGAGGAAAAGAAAGACTAGCCACCTTTATATGCTGTAGAACCGCGCTGTTTAAATTCGCCAGTCCTACCTGCCTGCCTTCTATACGCCAACTTTATTAATGCCGGTATGGATTTGCGTCCTAGGTAGTTTCGGATGACCAAAATGTTAAACGTAAATATCGACACATCAGGAATAGATGCGAGTGAAGCCAAGGAATGGGTTAACGAGCTTGCCAACGTCTATGCAGATATGCAGATTTCAGACGTAAACGTTTCAGGCAACAAGATCTCTTTCAAGGCTGGCTTTTCAGGAATGGACGACACCGAGCCAGAAGACATCAAGATGAAGCTCGAAGAATACCTGACTATGAACGAGACATTCAAAGCAAAAAGCATCAACGTACGCTAAAAGGCTACGAGCCTTTTCTTATCTTTTCCAAGATCATTCGTTATCTTTCATAATCAATTCCTACTAGGTATTAAATAGAAAATTCGTACCTCATTACGAATATGACATGTAAAGGTATATGCATCCGTCACAAGGCTCAAAAGCCAGTCGGCTCAGGCCGGTACGCCAGTGGACAGAAGAGATGCCAGATATGTGAAATATTCATCAAATGGGATGGACTCTGGTGCCCATGCTGTGGCTATA
>DASYSB010000057.1:0-50964 GCA_036003785.1 Nitrososphaera sp. | reverse complement strand
AAATCTTATTGGTCATAAGCTGGTTAGGGTTAAAAGTAGGCTGCAAGTGATCGCTATCCGTGGTTCGGCTTCAGCGCTCCAATACAAACAGAATAGAAGATGCAGACGTTGTCGTAATCGGCGTCCCTGACGAGTCTAGATCGCATGCCAAGCGCAAGGGGACCAGCAGGGCTCCCGACGTTCTGAGGATAGCGTCTAACGAGTCTGAGTTCTTTGAGCGCGGCGGCAAGCTGATTCCAACATGCCCCATGCGCGGCAAGTTTGAGGACAAGTGCATATTTGATGCAGGAAACATCACAAGCAAACAGGAGCTGCACAATATGGTGTCAGACATTGCGTCGCACGGCAAGCTGCCAATCATGATAGGAGGCGACCACTCGCTTACCACGGAAACACTCCAGGCGGTGTCTGGAGCTGTTGGCAAAAAACTTTCTCTTTTGTATTTCGACGCTCATCCAGACTTTGTGTCTTCTACGAGGAACTATTACGGGTCGGTGCTGACAGATTCTGCGCAATCGCTCAACTTGCGCAAGAGCATGCTAATAGGCACTCGAGCTGCAGAGATGGAAGAGATAGAAAATGCGAGGGCGGCAGGATTAAAGATCGTAAACCCGCTGGATATAGCTGAGCTTGGAGTGAAAAGAGTGGCGAAGATGATAAAGGCGCGCACTGCCGGCTCCATGATATATATTTCAGTGGACCTCGACTGTGTCGACCCTGCCTCTGCCCCCGGGGTTTCAGTTCCGTCGCCGGCAGGGCTAGCCGCCATTGACTTGATCTATTTGCTGAACGACGTAATCAGCGACGGAAAAGTGGTTGGAATCGACATTGTAGAACTTACACCTGATTATGATATCAACGGCATGACGGCCACACTTGCGGCCAGAATAATGTCCGAATGCATCGCGTCAGTCTAGCGCACGAACTTGGGAGAATCATTGGTGAATCAATGGAGACGGCGAGCGCGACATTTCCGTTCGACTGCCATAATCACAGGCCTAATCCAGTGTTGAACGACTGCGTGCTGCTCTGGTTACTTACCTGTTGCGTCAACTTGCTCAGGCTCGCCATGATCTGAGCCTCCTGTTCGGAATATGTTTTTTGGTCTATGGCGCCGGCCTCGTAATCGGACATCAACTTTAGCAGTCTCGTCTTTAGTTGTCTTGCCTCCTCTCGTAGTTCCTGCTCGTACGCGAGACTGTTGCAGTGCTGCATTATTGCGTCCAGCGACAGTTTCATGATAATGAATTCTAGTATCATTTCACATCAGCAAAATGAATACGGCGCCCATGGACCGCTCCGGTGCAGAGTCATTCCCTCTCTTTCGAACTTCTCCTTCAGCTCTTTTACTTTCGCGTCAAAGATCCCGATTTTGCTTTTGTCTATAAGGTACGCGGCGTTTAACACTATTTCCCCGACATCATTTTTCAACAATCGTCTATCCACTGCCTCTTCCGCAAGCGAGTTGTTTATTTCGCCAACCATCTTGTCTATTTTCAGAAAGGTTTCGTTTTTCATGGCATCTTCCAGCCTCAGCTTCAAAAAGTACGACGTGCCTGGTTTAGCGGAAGAAATCTCTTGCTTTATTTTCCTAATCTCTTCAGACTGCTCGGTCTGCTCCTTGATCTTTTTCAGGCTTGACTTGTTAAGTAGAACCTTGATCCCTATCTCGTCTTTACCGCGAAAGCTCGATAGCTTGGTGCGGTAGTCCTTGTACGAGCTGGCAAGAAGTTTCTTTATGCCCTCTTCGTTTTTTAGTATAACACCAAACCTGACTGGAAGCACTGTATTGGCTTCCCGCGCCGCCTCGACGACTTTCTGGTGTGCAACAATGTGGTTCAAGTTAGACTCCATCTGCTTGAACGGGATCGTGCTGACTACTGCAGCGATGTCTTTGTAGTCTACGGTATAGACGGGATTTTCCCCAATCCCTATGTTGCCAAAATTTCCAATTGGTTTCTTTTCGCCCCAATTCATAATGCAATAAATGTACCTACCGTCCATTTGCATCACTTTGTTGTCAATGTAGCTAGCAGCCGGAGAGTTGCAAGATCGACACCAGCGACCGCAAGAGTCACATCGCCGGCTATGACAGTCCCCTGATCGATTAGCTTGTCAACGACGTCGACGATAGTCACCTGCTTTTGATCGGATTGCTGTAGCCTTATTCCGAGCTCTTCAGGTTTCAGTCCAAACTTATTCGAGATATCTGCGGTCCGCTCCCTTATCTGCATGAACGCAAGGCCAAGTCTCTCCACTTCTTCATCCGTCAGGTTCCGCGACTCGACTCTCCGGATCGCCTGTCTCTCAAGAATGTCAGTTAAGGTCTGTACAAGGCTGAGTACCAACTTCGCAAGGCCGTCCTGTAGTTTTTCTGCGTCCAGCCCTTCTGGATTTTTTTCTAGCGCAAATAAAATGTTGCTGTTAATATTTTTAGTGTCCAAGCTCTTTCTTGCCAACTCTACCAAGTTTTTTCTCTTTTTCCTTCTTTTCCAGTTCGGCCTTTTCTCTTGCCCACTTTTCCCACGGCAGCTCTATGCCGTAACGCTTTGCAGTTTCAAGCGACGCTATCACAAGGTTTACTTTGAGCGAAAGAAGGTCAACTCCGGCAAAAGCTACAGTAATGTCCCCGCTAATGACAACCCCCTTATCCAAAATGCGATCAAGAAGGTCAAAAAGACTTAACTGCCTTGTAGGCAGCTCCTGTCTGTTGCTAAGCAAGATCTTCACCCAGTCCTAATGTCCCACGTCTTATTTTGCAGTATGAGCAGATGCCGCTGTCCTTGAACCAGTGCTTTGGACAGAAACCTTCAAGATAATGCTCAGGGGTAGACTTCGCAAGATGCATAGCTGTGATATCAAATGGCGTCCCGCGCTGGCATTCGGGACATCTTGTAAATACCCAACCGTCGCCCATCGCGCCTTTCAGGCCTACTTCCTCATACTTGCCACATACAATGCAGACGGCCAACCCCGATCAACTGTTTTATTTGCCAGTCGATGTTTGGGCTGCCACCAGTGCGGGCGGTCCGGCCAATCCTAGCGCGGCTGCGTACCTGAGGAATGTATCCACACCTGCCACAACGATTCTTGCCCTTACGACGAGTATCTCGATGCCCACCAGCGAAACTGAAAGGTTCGCGTCGATCACAAGTCCCTTGTCGAGCACCCGGTCAAGCAAGTCGAAGATGGACAGTATCGGCCTGTAGGTTTGCTGTTGTGACATTCAACTATTCACTAGTTGAAATCTAGAGTAGTTAAGTAGATAAGTCTTCTGCCGAAAACAGTAGCATGTACTAGAACATTATTAGTGATTTGCTTTTATCTCTAAAGCATCTATGACGGGCCGAAGTGCTGCTGAAAAGTCGTGGTCTGGGTTTTTCCGCACAAACACTTCGGAACTAAGAGCGCGCAGGATCTCGGTGTAGAACGGAATCGCTGTTATCACTTTGGTGCTGAAAAGCGTTTCAAGCCTTGCCCTGACTTTTTCCTTGTCGACCCCTGGTGGTATCATGTTTGCGATCAGGATCTGGGGTTTTTCAAGCACTCGCGTGACTTCGAGCATAACGCCGGTTCCGAAAATGTCCTGGCTGTCCATCCTGGATATTATGATGTTCATGTCGCAAACTCCCATAGACACGAGCGTTGATTTTTCAATACCAGGGTGTGTGTCGATTATCATGTAGTCCAGATCGTGTATGCGCGAGATCATGTCAAGTGCATCGCGGAACATCCCTATCTCATACCCTTTGGAAAGCACTCTGATGATGTCCTCAGCCTTGAAGCTGGCTGGGACGAATACAAGGCTGCCCCGCTTTAGGTTCATCTTTTCAGTCAGATCTATCGTGGTGTTGTCAGCGGAACACATGCCAAGCAAATAGTCGTTCAGCGTGTGCTTTATCTCGTCAGGCTTCATTTCAAAAAGCACGTGTAGACCAGGGCCGGCCAGGTCGAGGTCGAGCACTCCCACACGTCTGCCTTCAAGCGCAAGTAAGACCGCGAGGTTTGCGGTAATAGTACTCTTGCCGGTCCCGCCCTTGAACGAATGAACGGCAATCTTGAAAGTCATCTGGCAAGCTGCCTCCTTAATGACTGGAAGAATTCTGATTCTGTGACCTTGCCTGCTTCGTACCTGATAGCATCAGTGACCGTCGAATGGAGCTCGATCTTTTCGATGGTTTCATCCCCGAAGATGTTTTCCCTCAAGCCGTCTATCAGCCGCTGGAGCCCTTCGAGCCCCTTTTCAATCCTGCTGTCTACTTCGCGGCGCATCCTCTTGTAGCTTATCTGTTGGTTGATGAATTCCTGGCGCGCCCTTATCAGGTTCCTCGAGTCATCGACCTGTTTCTGATAGCGTTCCATTGCCTCGTTCCTCTTGCGCACCGCTTCTTCACGCGCATCCAAGAGACTTGCCTTCATCGCATCTATTTTTTCCATCGCGTTGCGCTTTAGCTGGTCTATCGTCCTCTGGCTGTTCGTTATCTGCGGCAGTTGATCCGGCGTAGGCGACTCCGATCGGAGGAAGCGCACCGGCAGGTTGAAGGTAAAGGTTGCACCCTTGCCATCGCTGTTATTGCCTGCCCATATGGAACCGCCGTGGGCATCGACTATGCTCTTTGCTATGAACAGTCCGAGGCCTGATCCCTTTTCCGACCTAGTCGTAAATTTTTCAAACATTTTATCCTTTATCGAAGGGTCGATTCCCATGCCGTTGTCTCTCACACTCACCAATACATTGGGGCCTGACAGTCGCGTGGAAACAACTATGCTGCCTTCCCGTTCGTCGATGAACTTCATGGCATTGTCAATTATGTTGAATAACACTTCTCCAACCTTGCCCTTGTCGCACTCGATCATAAGAGTAGGCTCGCATGGCTCAAACGTTATCACATTTCTGGAGTTGCGCTCGGTCTGCTCACCGACGATGTGCATGATAAGCGAGCGCAGGTCAGCTGTTTCAACCGCCGGCGCCTTAGCAACCTGCTTGTATTTCTGTTCCACATCCACTATGACCTCTGAAACAATTGTATTGAGGTTTACCTGCTCGACGTACAGCTTTAACCGGCCGGTCTCAATCCTGCTCGCCTGGAGGATGTCTTCCGACAGTTTTAGGAGCCGCTCAGCGTTGCGGCTAATGATCGCAAGCTCTTCTTTTATCGAACTATCAATGCTGCCCAGCTTCGACTCTATCAGTTCAAGCCCCCCAAGAATCGGCATAATGGGCGTGCGGAGCTCGTGTGCCGCAATGTTGATGAACTCATCTTTCAGCCGGTCTGCTTCGCGCAGCTTGTCGTATAGTTCCCTCTGTTTATTTATGTACTCGTCCTTGAAGTGGTCGGCCTCCTTGAACTTGTCGTAGGCAGCTGCCTGGTCCCAGAGGCTATCAAACATGGTGACAAATGACTTGGTAGTCGAAGGGCTTGAAGAATAGATACTCGCGGTGTCATCCCCCTCGCTTATCCCGTATTCTAGTGAGGTCTTCCTGTCTACAATCAATATTTCAAGCCTCTCTGTCCCGCCTTCCCTGTAAATGTGCCGTACTTTCACTCCGCTGTTTACAGGCAGCGTTGTTGAGGCAGGGGTCAGCACCCGCACCTGCACGCCGCGCTTGGCTGCATCTTCAAGGGATCGGAAAGTAGAATACAGCAAGTCTGCCCGGTCCGGAGTAGGCAATAGCAGCATGATTTCCTTGCCGGCAGAGTTTACAAGGTCGTGGTATAGATGGTAAGCGTCAGCAGGGTTCCTGACAATGTCTGGCGCCCCCCTTTCCACGACGTTAGGCAATGCAGAGAAATGTGGAGCCCGCTGCTTATAAAATAATAAGGTAGAATTTTCTGTAAGATCATAAGTTATCGAGAATAGATTTCAGGTGGTCAGGCAGATCCTGAAGCTCGCCCATGTGGCCGACGTTGTTCTGCAGCACGTCTGCACCTATCCTGCGCACCTTCTGCGTGCCTATCAGGGTGTCTATCGTCCGCTCGATTTCCTTTTGCGACAGGGTCCCTTTGAGTTTTTCCTTCAGCACGTTTTCAGAGTCGTACTTGTCTATTGCGTATTGCATGAGGATCAGCTTGTCGTTCATCGATAGGCTTATCATCATTTCATAAAAGACAAAGCACCGGTAATAAGATTTCAACTATGTTTATCTCCAAGAACCTGTTAGTTGAAATGGTGCCCGACCCTGTTGCCCAGCTCAAGGACCTGCTTGCAAAAAACTGCAAGATCGAGAAGGTGCAGCCTTCGGTCTTTGCATCAGATGCCGAAGTGAACGTTGTATTCGTCACGCTTGTCTGCCCTGACGGCGCGACATTCGTGGTCAAGGCGTACAAGGAGGAAGCACGAGCTGTGAGAGAATTTATCAGGCAAAAACATAAATCGTAATCTAGAACCTTGGAACACTACGCTTATTCCGAACTCCATCCTGAATCTCTATGATTTGTTTGAATGGCCGCTAACTGATATTCTTGTTAACGCCGAGACTGCTCTTGTCCTTATCACTGCCCTAATCGGATTTGTACCGTGCCTAAAACGAGGAAAAGTAAGGCGCAAGGCCACCATAGCCGAAACTTGGACTTTACAATTGTAAAGGTCCGTAATTAAATAACCGTCTATCCAGATGTTTTCCAGTGTCCGATACAAAGAGAACAGTGGTCAAGATAGGTGGCATGCATTGTGCAGGATGCGTTAACTCTATCCAGCGGCACGTCTCGAACCTGCAGGGCGTCAGCAAGATAGAGGTCAACCTTGCCAACGAGAGGGCGATGGAATATGATCCTGCGCAGGTAAAGATGGGCGCCATCGAAAAAGGCGATCGAGGAGATCGGCTACCGCGTTGTCTATGAAAAAATAGCTCTGGTTGTAGAGGGAATAACTGACTCGTCTGACGAGCGAAGGCTAGAGCAGGGCATCGGCCGGATGGAGGGTGTTAGGTTTGCCTCTATCAACTATGCCAGCTCGCAAGCAAGCGTTGAATACAACCCTGTGCTTGTTTCCTTGGCGGACATCAGGAAGAAAATAGCCGACATCGGACATAGCGTTCTGAGCGAGAGTGCACAGACAGGTGCGCAGGACATTGAAGCGCGCAGTTGGGGAACCTGTTCTTTATCGGCCTTGCTTTCACAGTTCCGGCAGTGTTGTTCAGCTATCCGGAAGGTTTTGGGTTTGTTCCGCTTGCAGGTCTTGCCATGGCCGCGAGCTCGGTGTCAGTGACAGCAAGTTCGCTTGCCCTCAAGCGGTGGACACCGCCAAGGCTAGGCTAGCTTGATCGTGATTTCTTCACCCATTCCTATTGGCACGTTGACTGACTGGACATCGCGCTTGCTTCGCACGTGGCGAGCATATTCTTTCATTATAGATCGATAATGCGGCGGAAACAACGTGTTGTCTGCAGCGATTATGCCGCCTGCTCTGACTAGCGGCAGAACGAGATCAAAATATTTGATAATATTTTCCTTGTCCGCGTCAAGCAAAACAAAATCAAACTTTCCTTTTACTGTTGGCAGCACGTCAAGAGCAACGCCTTGTTTTATCACTACTGACCTGTCAATGCCAGCGCGCCTGAAATTCTTGCTTGCACGCTCTACCTTTAGTGGATCCATTTCTATTGTTATGATTTTGCCTTTCTTGCCCACAGCATCTGCAAACCAGAGTGTGGAAAACCCTGCCGATGTCCCTATTTCCAATACCCGCCTTCCTTTGATTGCCTTCAGGAGTATCGAGAAGAACATACCTGTGTCAGCAGTGATTGCATGCATTTCTCGGCCGGGCGTAATTCTTTCCTTGCCGTTCCTTTCCACGTTTGACTGCCTGTCAAGTCGTGATATTACACGCAAAACCTTGCTGTTCAACTTAATTTTCGTCCTTTTGCTTTGAAAGCGACAAAAGGTTCACTTTTTCTGCCTCGTCGTTTGCTTCTGTTACTGACTGCTGCTGTTTGTACAGCTGGTTTTTGCGGGCCTTCCAGCCTTCAATCGCAGCCCTGTGATCGTCCGATATGTCTTTAGGCAAGGCAAAATGGAAACATGTTATCCGGCTTTTAATCGTTGCACATACCAACCTTTTTTAGATGTTTTCTCCCAACTGAATGTGCATGGAATTTGTTGAGGTCGAAGAGCCCCAAATCAGCAAGCCGATAATGATTGCAGCCATGCAGGACATGGGCAATGTGGGCAGTATTGCGATTGATTTCATTAACAAGAGCTTACAGACCCGGTGTTTCAGGTACGTTTCGGCACCCTACCCTAACTACGTCGTGGACAAAGGAGGGCATATCGACTTCCAGCAGGAAAGGTGGGATTACCGCTACGGCAACGGTGTCATTGTGTTTGGCGGAGGCGTCGGCCAACCGCAGACAAACCATGAACTTTACGCACTGTGCCAGGACGTGATTGATGTCGCCAAGTCGTACTCGGTGCAGCTCATGTATACACTGGGCGCGTTCCACACCGACAGGAACTACGGAAAGAACCCAAACACCCTTGTCACCACTACTTCGCAAGAACTGACCGACCAGATAGTAAAGCTCGGGCTTGAATCCACACCGGGCTCATCACTGATAACCGGCTTTAATGGTCTTATACTCGGCTACGCAAAAAAGAACAATATGCAGGGCATCGGGCTGTACGCAGAGATCGGCGACCCACAAATGCCGCAATACAGATCGGCAAAGAGCATCCTGGTCTTGCTTGAAAAATTGACGTATCAGAAATTCGAGGGAATGCGCGAGCTTGACGAGGTCGCCAGAGCGATTGACGATGAGCTTGACAGGATGAAAGAGTCCGGCGACCCGCTACACAAGAGTTAATTATTTCATCTGTATTCCATGATCAAGTCTTTCCAGCTTGCGACATATCATCTTGAATGAGTCAATGACATCCATCTCGATAACGCCAGGTAGATGCTGGATGTTAGGAAGATAGTTGCTGACGACGTACAGTTCTTGCAGCCTTGTCTCAATCTTGATGTTGCTGTCCTTCAGGTCTTCTCCATCTGACCTGTTGGTCACTTGCAGCGCGCCGGCAAGTTTCTTTTGTACATCGGTGTCAAGCGGATACTTGCCAGAGCGTATAGAGTCTTCGATCATTTTACACAGCTCTGAAATTCTCATCCGGATTTTTGGATTTGCAGACTGCTTAATCTATTTTTCCTATGCAGCAACCCCCTAGGCGAGGAAAGGTATATGGTTTTTTCTAGAAGAATCCGCCCATCCTATCTTCGCAAACAAGCTACTTTTTTAGCCATTCAAAATTACTGTGCCAGAGACAAGCCATTGCAGACCACATGGTCTTTCTCCCCAAACCCACGCTCCCGCACGGTCTGCAATGCTTTTTCTATTACAATCTTGCGCAATCTGGTTAAAATAGGTCTCCGGTAAGAAGCTGTGCTCTTTGCTGTAATCCTTGCCGTCCTGCTGTCGCAGGTTGCGATGATAGAGATACTGCCGTACGAGGGGTCCACTATGACGCTCCTGATAATAGCGGCAATAGCAGTGATTGCGCTTGCATTCTTCCGACTGATAGTACCCCTGATAATAGCAGCGGTAATAGTGGTCGTGCTGATAATTTTGATATTTGGCGGCATTCCTATCCCCTAGGCTTCCTCTTCTGCCTCAGTGCGTGATGACCCGGCCACCTTCAGCTGCCTTTTGTACATCGATAGTATCTCTTCGGTAGAAGTGGCGTCCTCCGGCTTTTTGTCGTCGCGGATCTTGCCGGTGAATTTCGGGAAACGCAGCGCAAGACCATATCCGGGTCGAAGTGCATTCAGTGCTGCAGTGTGCGACGGGCTCAACGTGATCTCGGAAGCAATGACTTCGATCACGATTTTGGGTTCAAACCAAACATCCATATCCATACCTGTTTCGACACGAGCGTGCCGCTGGCTAATGACATGTTGCTCCAGCTCCTTATAGAACTGCTCGAGGTGCACGTCAGTAAAGCCTGTTCCTACTTTACTGACGCTCCGGAACATGTCTGCTTTTTGGTCATAGGCCGCCAGAAGAAGCGCACCGTACTTACCCGCGCGCCGGCCTCGCCCGTGTAGCGCGCCGACTATTACAAGGTCGAGAGTATCGGCAAGGTCGCTCCGGTATTCCCGCTTTAATTTAACCCACGCGTACTCCCTTGCCCCGGCCCGGTACGTGCTTGACATCTGCTTTATCATGACTCCTTCGCAGCCGTTCTCTATTGCGGTTGCCATAAAACGGTCAATCTCTTCCGGCTTGGTCACAATCGTCTGCTCAATTAGCCGGACCTTGCTGTCTTTGACTCCATCGATTATCTTCTTGAGAAGTTTCCTCCTTTCCATGTAAGTCAGCTCTGTCTTGCTCTTGCCGCCGGCGTAGAGCACGTCAAAAAAGTTCATGATGACAGGATAGTTTTCCATCGCTTCCTCAACGCCATACTTGCGCCGGCGGTGCATCAATTCTTGAAAGGGAAGATATTCTTCGGTCTGCGCGTTGATCGCGACAACCTCGCCTTCCAGTATAACCTCTGATTTGATTGATTTGACGGCAGATGCGACATCTGGGTAATGGCTAGTTATCTTTTCCAGCCTCCTTGAAAATAGTTCTACCCTATTCTTGCTTTTGTGCAACTGCACCCGCTCCCCGTCCAATTTGTATTCAACCGCTGCCTTACCCTCCATGCGCTCAAGCGCTTCTTCCGATGTTTTGATGCGCTCGGCAAGCATTGGCCGTATGGGCTTGAACAAAGTTATTTTGATCGATCTGACCGCTTCAAGCCCCTTTGTGGCGAGTAGTTTTGCGACATTACCAAGGTCGCTTGAAACATTATACGCGTTTTCAAGCACCTGCCTGTTTGTTTTGTCGCCTGTGAATGCAACTGCCAGCGCGTCAAGCACGGTGTAATCGGCGATGCCGAGCCTCAGTTGCCCCATAACGAATTTTATTATATAGCGCCCTTCTGCAGCTGTCGCGTCGTTCAACAGGCTGCTTATCAGGCGCAACTTTATTTCCTGCGAGCCCGGGCCTGCAGTATGCGCGACCCTGTCAAACGTAGAATACACTCGCTCGACAGTCATGGGCTCTGAGAAGAGAGTTGACTGGCTTTTTGACTTCATCGCCTCACCCGCTGCGTCACCAAGGTCGCCAGTCTTTTGGTAGATGCGTTCTATCTGGGACTGGTCCTTGCCTGATGAGCTCGCGATGGCCCTGACGACCATTTTTTCTGCCACCCCAAGCTCTATCCCTTCATAGTCTGGATAGAGCTTGCCCTGAATTAGATAGGTTACCTTGTCAATAATGCCGGGGGGCGTTTTCTTCAAAAGGGAAACAAGATATCCAGTAAGCGTAATCCTGCTGGAGGTCTGCTCCATTTGCTCAAATGTCTCTACAACAGGCTTGAAGTCCAGGGTATTCCAGCTCTACCTCTTGGACGCTTAAAGTTTATCTGAATGAATATTAAAGGGGTGCAAGCTAGGAATCAAAGACATGGGAGGCAACAAGAAAAAGCCGATTGGCTCTTCCGACAAGACTGTCCAGGTTGGACCGGGAGGAGCAGAAATCAAGCCGGCTGCTGAGGAAAAGAAGAAGGCGAAGCCGCAGCAGAAGCAAAAACTTGCCGTGATGGTTGAAGAGCCCATAGGCATGAAGGCCATACAGAGTATGAAGTCGATAACAACCCAGGCGCTTGCAAGGAACATTGGGGTAAAAATTTCTGTCGCCAGTGCATTCATAAGATCTCTTGAGCAAAAAGGTGTGATAGCATCTGTCGGAGGCTACAGCGGCCACAGGGTCTACCAGACTGTCAAGCATTAGTCTTTTTTACAATCATTATGTCACCGGGCTGGCTTGACTCGAAGACTTCAATATTGCCACCGATAACGCCTAGCGGGTTCATCGGCTGGACTGCAGTATCTTGCACAAACACGCATATCGAACCATTTGAAGTAAGGTATGCCATGTCGCCCCGACGAAACTGCGTCCTCTGCTTCTCCGCGCCAATGACAAGGCGGGTTTCAATGTAGACGAACTTGTCTGCATATCGATGAACTCTATCCTGCAATGGAAGGCTCTTCAGTATTGCGTTCGAGGTAAGTGGGGCCAGATGGCGCACAAGCTCGGCCGAAGCGGAACCCTTGTTCGCTATCTCGATCGTCAGCTCGAATCTGGAAACCGACCCGGCGGGGTTGCTTGATAGCATCATGGTTGATGCGTTTTTGATCTTATGAAAATGTTTCCCTTGGGAGCAGTGAATGATCGCGGTCAAAGCGGAGAAAGCTTGGACAGAAGTGGAAGCTGGCCAAGACATCGATGAAACGCAGATTGAGGGCGGCTACTACGGGAAAAGAAGTGTGAAGGCTTGAAGGAACGCAGTGAAACATAAATACAAGATTATACAATATAAGAGTGTCAGAATAATATAGCCCCAGTGTCGGTTTTTAATAAATTAGGGCAAACATTTAATTAGATATTCATTATTTTTCCCATTATTCTTGGTAGTAAAACATTCTCTAAAAAAACATGCTGCACCTAAAAAGCCTTCAACTGCCAAGGCCAAACCGAAGAAGGCTAGTGCCCCCAAGGCAATGAAGAAGAACAAGAAGGGGGCTGCTTCCAGAAAGCAGGTACAAGAGTTAATTGCATCAAAAAAATCATCGCGTCCTGCGGATGAGGTTGTCACTTATCCTGAATTCGACTACGAGCTGAAAGAAGTCACAGCCCAAGGCAGCAAAGTGCTCATAGGACCGCCTTGGCTTACGCGCTTTGAGCGTGCCAGAATAACTGGCTCTAGATCACTTCAGCTGTCACTTGGTGCGCCGCCGCTCATCAAGGTTCCTGAGCAGGCAAAGAGCTCGATTATAATCGCGATAGAGGAAATAGATCGTAAGGCACTTCCGATCTCTATAAGGCGCATACTGCCAAACGGCATTTTCCAGGACATCCCAATAGACTGGATGAAGTAGTCAATTCTAAATATATTATGAAATTCCTCTTAGGGTTCTGTCAACAAGACCATCGATCGGAGAGAATAGTACATTTCTAGCTTATTACCGTCCCAGAGTACAACGAACTTCTTTAGTGGACCTAAGGCAGCTATAACGACTAAGTTCATTCAAAACTCGCCAACAATCTCACCTACAATATTTGATGGCTGAAAAAGGAAGAGTGAGAGTTTTCCTACATACATGGGAACAAATACTTACTGATCTGCTCCTAATGACAATGAATGTCATACCCAGCGTAGATGATAGATTGCTAAAATCCCTGCTGAAAAATCCAAGATACTGGTGTGATAAATGTAGCAAGACCTTTGCAACAAAGAAGGAGCACAATTTCCACCAGAAGCTAAAGCTAAACCACAATTATATGACGTAGCTGAGTCCATCACTTTCGCCGTGCGTAAGATTTGTGACATGCTCTTCCAATTATATGTCAATTCGACCTGTAAGATCATAATGATCAAGAATGTTCGCGAAAGAGAAGACACCAAAAATTAGTCTGCAGAAGCTATCATTTTGGTGTACTGCTATTGTGAATGACTCTGAAGTAAGAGTCAGGGTAAGACATGCGTAGGGGAAAATTCCTGGTGATAGAAGCAGAGGCAGACATGGATGTGAAAATCATCGATGCCTCAGATATTATTCATTGTGATGTTTAATCAAACGTCGTTTGCTTCATTTCTTCACATGTATCCTGCGGGCAATCGATCACTGTGGAATGATTATGAATCCCATTTTGAAGACTGCGAAGAGGCTTCGCACAACTCGAGAACTTGGTTAAGAAGAGTTCATTCGTAGACAACTATCGATTATCTATTGCAAAACGAGAAAAGGATGAGGATCATATCCTCTGTTCAAGTGGTCCAGACAGATTATCCATATGCTGATAGACTCTCATGAACTTGATGCCTTTCTCGGTTGTCTTGTACTTGTGCTGGCCATCTTCGTATTCCAGAAGGCCGTTTTCGATAAGTATTGAAAGATATTCCTTGAGCTGGGCATAAGATAGATATGCCCTGTACATTATCTTTGTCTTGGTAGAGCCTCCGTTTGCCGCGTCTAGTATTTGCGAGACAATGTCAGTTCGACTTCTATATTTCATGTTCTTCTCCAACGCCAATCTTCTATATAACAAGCATGTCATCATGTTATATTAGATTATTACATAACATATTATCTAGCTGACTTAGATCCTTGAAGCCTGTCATTATCACATGGGAGAATGTGCTTTCCCGAGCATCCCCCTCCCACTGTATCGATAGCCTTGGAACCCTGGAAAAGGGCAACTACCCATTCTTCCAATTTGCGGGAATGTCGCTTTATCATTTTAAAATCTATTGCGGTCAAATTGTACGAGCTGTCCATCTCCGTAATGCTGGATAGATTATTACAAGCTCTTTTCAGCTTTGCGTTTGGAAGTTTTGTTCCAAGTCGTAACCTCTATCTCGTTATGCACATTCTTCCATGCGTGAATTGGCATCTTAAAGAGAAATGTCGTATTTCTTTGTTAGATTTCTTTCAATTTGCTTTCGTCGAAAATATCAGAACCATACCACCGGTAGCGGAAGTAGTCAAGACACCATTCGTGGAACACAGGATCAGAGCTGTAGAATATTATGTTCATATCAGTCTCGCCTTTTTGCGTAGGAAACAGCACGGCCGCCTGCTTTTCGTTCAATATTACTGCGACCTGGACGCTTTCGACCATCCTCCTCTCTATCGCACCCTTGTTCAACAGCTCGTTGTGGCCTAGCTTTTTCAGAAGTTCCTTCCTGCCCTTTGGTATTATTACGTCCTTTGGAAAAACGTAGCTATATTTCACTCCCTTTTCCTTTACGCGCGTCACCGCAGGTTCTATCAGATCGATCGGCACCTGCGGCACGATTTCATATATGTATTCGTTTGCTTCGCGGTAAATATCCTTCCAGCGCTCAAGTATTGCTACCACACCTTTTACGAATTCGCACCTGTCAAGCGCCCCGAGTCTCATGACAAACTTGATGGGCAGCTCGCCTAGCACATGCTCTGAAAAGTAATCCTTGTGCTTCGCAAGGTAGTTAAGCGTCGGGATCTGCTTGATTATGGTGTTGCCAAAGGTTGTGAGAGAAAATATGCCCTCCGGGTTTTTTTCTATCAGGCCGGTCTCCTGCAGACGTTTGACGTTGCGGTGAACTTCCTGCATAGTTATGCCCAGATCCTTTGAAAGCTGAGATATCTTGGCGCGCTTTTCATTGAGCCGGAACATTATAGCCAGTCTCTGCTCGCTCGCAAGCTCGATGAAGGTTTCTTTAGTGTTGACAAACGGCGCCAGTATGTCGTCGCCTTCAGAAACCATGGTATTGCATCAGTCCGGCCGCTGTTTTAAACATTCCACCTAATAGTTGCTCGCACGCTCTGATTGAGGGCGGTTGGTTCTCCTTATGGCCATAACCCCAACTATGATAAATCCCACGCCTATGGCCAAGATAAGATAGTCGGCAAGCAGTAGTGTAGCCCATACCGGATTCATTGTCCCGGCCCAGATGAACAGAATCGCTAAAAACACAAGGGCTATCCCCGCGATGGTTTCGCCGTTTATTCGCTGCTTTCCCCCGCCTTCTGTCATGCAATTTCTGTCTTGGGAGGATTATTAATAGGTTCAACTATCTTTGCTGGAAAATAAGCTAGTGTTCGCGGACTAGCGTTCCCCTGCATTCCTCGCATATCGTTTCGTCAATGTTTGATTCGATGCTATGGTGCACATCACAAATGAGAAGTGTGTACCGCATGTAGTTGCAAAGTCCCACGAACTTTGCCAGTGTGCTTGGCGTGTATGCCTTGTTTGTCGACAAGTCCTTGGCAATGTCATCGATCATCCGCGTGACTTCCCGAACGGATTCGAGCTTTGAGATGAGCTCGATGTCTCCCCTAGTCCCCCTCACATAGTTGCTGACTGCTGCCTGCGTTATTCCCAGTACCTTCGCGACATCCTCTTCCTTGAGAGAATATTCCTTGATCAGCTTTTTTGCAAGAATAGCCCTCACTGCGGGAATGAGAGACTTGGCTTCGATCTCTGAAGGAAGTAACATTGGGTGCACAATGGTTTTTGCTTTTTATTATATAACGCTTCCGATTCCATTCCCTTTAAGATTTCGTGCATATGTGGTCTATTCGTTCTAAAAGGTTGCATATTGTCAATAAGATTAATACTATTTTGGCCTTCCCACCGCGAGCATTATGCGGCGGGCGCCATCTAGGAAACTGCAAAATATCACCGTTAACTCGTTCGACCTGTTCTTTTTGGCGTTCCGTCAGATGGCATTTATCCATGTCCGCCGAACAATGTAAGGGATTGCAGCACTTGAGCGCACATATCATTTGATGCGCCTCTGGTGTATGGAGTCCTACTTTACTTGGATAGTCTGGGATTCCAGAACAACCGACCCGGCCGCTAGACGTTCTTCTCGTACCCGATGGCCGGGCTTACAGTTTTTCACAATATTGTTACGATGCAAAGATTGCACTTTGCCCATAAACTCACTAAGCGCGGCCCGGGTGCTTCCCAGTATTGTAACTGGTAGCGAGCATATTTTACTGAATTCCTTTTCACTCATTTCCTTTCTCCAGAATTGTTGTCCACCTTCAGACACACAATGGTATTTCTCAATCACCAATAAGCCGAATAATGAAGATGCCTTTATCAAAAGATGTGCAGTTCCTTCCACGAATAGACCATTCAATCCAGTGTGAAAAATGTGGTCAGAGGTTCTCGGGCAGGAAGACATTGCAGCGGCATCGGCAAGTAGAGCATTCCTACTAGCCAATAGGATAACCTTTTTGCGTCTGTCGAGATAGCAACGTCCTCTTTTTCAGTTTTCATGATTTCTTTAAAGCATTTTCCGCAAGGGCCTAGTACTGCCTACTGTTTATATCAGGCGCAGACAGATGGAGAAAAAGATGAAGGCAGTCTTTGTCAAGGACCACAGTGCCGTTTCTGTGGACGAAGTAAAAGTGCCAGAAATGGCAAGCGCCGGCGACGTCTTAGTCAAGATGCGCGCGTGTGGGCTCTGCGGCTCAGACCTGGAAAAGATCTACGGCGAGTACAGCATGACATCTGGCAGGCTGGGCCACGAGCCAGCAGGACAGATCGTAGCAGTTGGAAAATCGGTCAAGGGCTTTGTACCCGGCGATCGCGTATTTGTACATCATCACGTCGCGTGCTATTCCTGTCATTATTGTTGGCATGGCGATCATACGATGTGCTCCGCCTACCAGACGAGCAACATCAGTCCCTGCGGCCTTGCTGAGCAGTTCCTCGTGCCAGAATGGAACGTATCGAGAGGCGGCCTCATAAGACTTCCCGACAATGTTAGCTACGACGAGGCGTCACTAATAGAGCCGCTCGCATGTTGCATCAGGGCGTGGAACAAGTGCAACTTTCAAAAAGATGACGACATTGCAGTGCTTGGAGCCGGCCCGGCCGGATTAATGCACGTCCTCTTGGCTCAGGCGTACGAAGCGCGCAAGGTATTCGTTATCGACATCAATAATTTTCGTCTGGAATTTTCCCGGAAATATGACGTTGAAGCGTTCAACCCGATTACCGATCAAGATCTGGTGAACAAGATCAGATCGGCAATAGATGGAAGGGGCGTGGATGTTTGCGTCGTAGCAACTAGCAGCATGAAAGCGCTCTTACAATCATTTGAGCTGACGCGCAGGGGGGGCAACATTATGCTCTTTGGCGTTCCCTCGAAAGGGTCGCAAATGTCGTACGACATCAGCAAGCTGTATTCTAATGAGCACTCGATTATTCCAAGCTACGCCGCTTCAGAGATCGAAACAAATGAAGCGCTCAGGCTGATAGCGGAAAAGCGTGTGGATATGGCTTCTCTTATTACCCACCGCTTTGACATAGCCAGCGCTGCCGATGCCGTGAAATGTGCGCACGAGGCGAAAGACGCGATGAAAGTGATTGTCACCGCAGACTCGTAGCAACTGGATGCTTTTGAGGACTTTAATGTCCTCAAACAAAGAAGGGTGTGAATCATCGACGTCATGCCCTGTAATTTTCAGAACCAGTTAAACTATATATAATAAAAATGGCCTGTTTGACTTTGATAATAATGGACTGGGGAATGAAGAATAGGCTATCAAAGATCATCCGCCCCGAGGACAGCCGCTGCCTCATGCTTGCAGTTGACCACGGTTACTTTTTGGGCCCAACAGAGCACCTCGAGGTTCCAAGGAGGACCATAGAGCCACTTTTGCCTTATGCTGACTCGCTCATGCTTACCCGCGGCATTCTGAGGACATCAGTTGATCCGGCAAGCGAAGTGCCGATCGTGCTCCGCGTCTCCGGCGGGACGAGCATCGTCGGCGAGGATTTGTCAAACGAAACGATTACAGTGTCTATTGAAGAAGCGATCAAGCTGGACGCGTCTTGCCTTGCTCTTTCGATATTTGTCGGTGGCAAATATGAACACCAGACGCTTGCCAGCCTGGCAAAGCTAGTGGACGAAGGCGAAAAGTACGGAATACCGGTTCTGGCCGTTACCGCAGTCGGCAAGGAAATGGCCCGGGACGCGCGCTACCTCGGGCTTGCATGCAGGGTTGCGGCAGAACTTGGCGCGCATGTAGTGAAAACATATTATTGCGACAACTTTGAGCAGGTAGCTGAAGGGTGTCCCGTCCCACTAATAATTGCAGGCGGCAAGAAGTTGCCCGAGCCGGATGCGTTGAAACTCGCGCACGATTCTATAACGCATGGCGCAGCAGGCGTAGACATGGGAAGGAACATCTGGCAATCGGATCACCCTGTGCCGATGATAAAGGCAGTGCGCGCAATCGTGCACAAGAATGCCGATTTCAAGGAAGCGTACGACATCTTCCTAAAGGAAAAGGAGAAGAGCCCGCAGCAGAAAGAGACCAAGATCCTGAAGACAGTCAGCCAAGCAGGGTCTTTTGACTAGCCGGCCAGCTTCGACAGGTGTTGGTGGATCATTTTCCACTGGCCCTTTTTGTCTTTTTGCAAGACAATCGTTACCCTTGATTTGTTGTCAATAGCAGTCCCTCGGAAGCTATAGTCGTCGACTATCATGCCTGTGACTTGCAGAACAAGCGTTGCGACACCGACATCTCCTAGGACTTCTGTTTTCAGGTCTTCAATCTTGAAATCATAGTCTGAGAGGCTGGCAAACTGCAATTGTTCCAGCATCAGCGCCCTTTCAAAGTCGCGCCTATCATACGGCGGCGAGTCGCCAAATTTGGTAAAGCTCTGGTCAAGAAATTCCTCTATCTTCTCTATTTCCTTGGTCTTGGCGAGCTGAAAATATTTGTAAATCATGTCTCGTATTTTAGCGGAATCCATAGCTGACAATAAGGTTCATGGGATACTGGCAGGCAAAATCTTTATAAATTATATGACTGCAAATTAACAAAAATGCCTAGGACTGACAGCGAACATTGGCAGAAGGTTCATGTTCTGGTTCTGCTGAGACTTGCCTAGGGCAAACCCTGTCCAGCAAGCAGGTGTTTGTGCGAGAGAGATTTGGTGAAAAATAAAATTGGTTGAAATGACTGGCGCAAAGGCTTTGATTCAAGCCCTTGAGAAAGAGGGCACAGACCTAGTCTTTGGACTTCCCGGAGGAGCGAACCTACCAATATACGACGCACTGGTGGGGGCCAACTTGAGGCATGTGCTGGTTAGGCATGAGCAGTCTGCGGCCCATATGGCTGACGGCTACGCAAGGATAAAGAGAAAGGCCGGTGTGTGTTTTGCAACTTCTGGCCCAGGCGCCACCAACCTCATTACAGGGATTGCTACTGCTTACGCTGACTCTTCGCCGGTAGTGGCCGTGACTGGACAGGTGCCTCTTGCTATGATAGGCAAGGACGCGTTCCAAGAGACTGACATTATCGGTGTTGCTAATCCATGCACAAAATACTCGTTCCAGCCAAGGGCTCCTGGTGAAATCCCTGAGATAGTAAAGAAGGCATTCTACATCGCCGAGAGCGGCAGGCCCGGACCGGTTCTCGTGGATATTCCAAAGGATGTGCAGCAGGCAACTGCAGACATGAAGTTCCCAGACCTTATCAAGGTGAGGGGATACAATCCAGTTCTAGATGCCGACCTCGGCGACATGAGCAGAGCAGTCGAGCTTTTGACAAAGGCCGAGAGGCCGATAATAATGGCAGGGGGAGGCGTGATCCTCTCTGGCGCATTCTCCGAGCTTCAGGCATTGGCAGAACTCCTGATGACACCAGTAGTGACCACGTTCAAGGGCAAGGGCGCGTTCCCCGAAAACCATCCTCTCGCGATGGGGCCGATTGGCATGCACGGCCACGCCGAGGCTAACAAGATAATACTTGAAGCAGACTGTATAGTGGCGGTGGGCGCGAGGTTCTCCGACAGGTCGGTGGGGCGCTTTGACGAGTTTGGCAAGGGAATGAGCATAATACACATGGACATTGACCCGGCCGAGATCGGCAAGAACAAATCGGTTGACGTGGCAATAGTGGGCGACGTCAAATCGTCGCTCCGCACGCTTGTAAAGCTCCTCTCAAAGAAAGTTGCCAAGAGGTCTTCGGACAACCCTTGGCTCAAGCGAAGGAAGGAGCTCATACAATATTACACCGAGACGCTCAAGGACTATCCCCGCGACATAACCGCTAAAAAGTCGCTCAAGAAATTGCGTGAGCTATTGCCAGCAAATGGCCTAGTGACGACAGAAGTGGGGCAGTGTCAGATGTGGGCTTCGCTTCACTTTGATGTGATTTCGCCGGGCACTTTCTTCAGCTCGACAGGGCTTGGCACGATGGGATTTGGATTCCCGGCGTCGATAGGCGCCAAGGCTGCAAAGCCAAGCGTCCCGGTAGTGGACATTGCCGGTGACGGCTCGTTTAACATGACCGAAAACTCGCTTGCAGTGTCGGTGCTTGAAAAGTTCCCAGTGATAGTATTCCTGATGAACAACTATATGCTCGGCATGGTGGCGCAGTGGCAGCGCACATTCTACAACAGACGCTACAGCGGCGTGGAACAGCACAGTTGCCCGGACTACGTGAAGATAGCAGAAGCGTACGGCGCGCAGGGAATAAGGGTGGGATCCATGCAGGAGCTTGACAAAGCAATCAAGGCTGCCATCAAGAGCGATGTGGCGACTGTGATAGATATCCCAATAGACCCTGACGAAGATGTCTATCCGTTCGTTGCACCTGGCACGGGCCTCAAGGACATGATAACAGGAGCGTAATGGAATGGCTACGACGCAAAACGGATCATGGTACATCGTGTCTGCGCTTGTAGAGAACAAGCCAGGCGTCCTTTTCAGGGTGACCAATCTTTTCCGAGCGCGCAGCTTTAACATAGAAAGCATTACGGTAGGCTCGACAGAGCAAAAGGATCTTTCAAGGATGACAATAACCACGAACAGCGACGAGCGGACGCTAGACCAGCTTGTGAAACAATTGCGGAAATTGATAGACGTAGTTGAGGTAAAGGTGCTCGACACTGAAAAGACAGTCTACCGCGAGCTTGCTTTAATCAAGATGAAGGCGCTCGACCCGACTACAAGGAGCGAGATAATCAACTACTCCACAATATTTCGCGGCAACATACTTGACATTGGCAAGGAAACCATAACTGTGGAGATAACAGGCACGCCGGACAAGATAGATGCGTTCAAGAACCTTGTTGAGCCTTACGGGATTACCCAGCTGTCAAGAACAGGGGTTTCGGCGCTTCCGAGAGGTGTGGAAGTTTGAGCAAGGCCAGAAAGACCAGTGGTGAAGAGGTAAGGATCTTTGACACCACCCTCAGGGATGGTGAGCAAACGCCAGGTGTCACTGTTACACCAGATCAAAAAGTCAGGATAGCTATCAAGCTGGACGAGCTTGGAATTGACGCGATAGAGGCTGGCTTTCCGATAGTTTCTCAGGGCGAAATGCAGGCGATAAAAGCGATAGCAAGGCAGGGATTGAAGGCCGAGATATGCGGACTTGCGCGCACAATAGAGACCGACATCGACGCAGCTATCAAGTGCGACCTGAAGTACGTCCATACGTTCATCGCAACGTCGGACATTCACATGCAGTACAAGTTGAAAATGACTCCACAACAGGTCATGGAAAAGGCAGTCAAGGCTGTCGAATATGGCAAGAAACACGGCATGCAAGTTGAATTTTCTGCCGAGGACGCGACGAGATCCGACAGACAGTTCTTGCTCAAGGTATTCAAAGCGGTGACTGAAGCCGGCGCAGATAGAGTCGACATACCCGATACCGTAGGTTATCGGACGCCGGACTATATCGCGCAGATTGTAAAAGACGTAAAGGGGGTAACTGACCTTCCGATAAGCGTCCACTGCCACAACGACTTTGGGCTTGCGGTTGCAAATGCGATTGCCGGCGTCAACGCGGGAGCCGCGTGCGCACACGTAACGATAAACGGATTGGGAGAGCGTGCGGGCAACGCCTCGCTTGAGGAGTTTGTAATGGCGCTTGAAATACTCTATGGCAAGAAACACAACATCAACACGAAGCTGATCTACGAGACATCAAAATTTGTATCAAACACGATGGGAATCATTGTCCAGCCAAACAAGGCGATAATAGGCGAGAACGCATTCGGCCACGAGTCAGGTATCCACACCCACGGTATTATCAACAACCCGTTGACATACGAGCCGATAGCCCCCGAACTCGTTGGCAGGAAGAGGTGGATGCAGGCAGGCAAGCACGCGGGTGCACATGGAATCAGGGCAATGCTTGAAGAATTTGGCATCAATCCTACAGATGAGCAGCTCCAGCAGATAGTGGAGAAACAAAAAAACATCGCCGACAAAGGCAAGTCCATAACAACGTCAGAACTTTTGTCCATCGCGGGTGAGATAATGGGCAGCACCCAGTTTGAAGAGAAGTTCAAGCTCTATGACATTCACATTATGACTGGCATGAACACTACCCCTACCGCCGTTGTAAGGCTGAACGCCAATGGGAAGGACCTCATCGCTGCTGACATCGGGGTCGGCCCGGTGGATGCCGCGCTCAAGGCGATACAAAAAATAGCCGGCGAGATGGCTAACATCAAGATAAGAGATTTTATGCTCGACTCGATAACAGGCGGCTCTGACGCGCTGGCAGTAGTCACCATCAAGGTCGAAGACAAGGATGGTAACGTCGTGTCTGCAAAAAAAGCTGGCGAAGACATTGTCGTCGCGTCGGTACAGGCAATGATGGACGCAATAAATAAAGTGTTGCTAAGACAGGCTCTCTACCCTAAAAGCTAGACTGATGTGATTGGCAAGATACAACATTTCCCTCATCAGGGGTGACGGTATTGGCCCCGAGCAGACAGCGGCTGCAAAGAAAATCCTAGAAACCATAAGTGACAAGTCTTCAACGAAATTCGCAATAAACGAAGCTGAAGCCGGCGACAGCGCGCTAGCAAAGCACGGAAAAGCGCTGCCAGAATCTTCAATTGACGTCATCAAAAAATCGCAGGCATGCCTGAAAGGCCCGGTTGGAGAAAGCGCCGCCGACGTGATATTAGTGCTGAGACGCATGTTCGACCTCTACGCAAACGTGAGGCCTGCCAAGTCGTATCCGAATATTCCGGGCCTTTCAGACAAGGTCAACCTTGTTACCGTGAGGGAAAACACAGAGGACGTCTACCTCGGATGGGAGTTCAACGCAGACGAGAACACGGTCGTGGCTCTCAGGATCACATCCGAACGGGCAAGCCGCAGGATAGCTGAGTATGCGTTCAAGATGGCGATGCTTCGCGACAACAAGCGCAGGGTAGTCGCGGTGCACAAAGCAAACGTACTGCGCAAGGGCGACGGACTCTTTGCTGCCACATGCAAGTCAGTTGCCGCAAAATATCCAAAGATACAGTATAGTGAATTGTATGTGGATGCTTGCTCCATGAACCTTATCCGCAACCCGGAAGAGTTTGACGTAATTGTCACTACAAACTTGTTTGGTGATATCTTGTCTGACGAAGCTGCACAGGTTGTTGGAGGGCCTGGCATGGGGCCCGCGGCCAACATTGGGGAGCGGTTTGCACTATTTGAACCCGTACACGGAGCGGCGTTTGACATCGCAGGCAAGAACGCAGCAAATCCATCGTCTATTTTGCTATCTGCAAAGATGATGCTCGAATGGCTTGCCGACAAATACAACGACAAGAACGCAGTGGCAGAAGGCAAGCGCATAGAGGATGCTATAATCAGCGCCCTAAAGAATGGCAACAAGACAAAGGACATCGGCGGCAAGCTCTCAACTAGTGAATTTACAGAGCTTGTCGCAAAGGCTATGTACTAATCCCTTGGATTTGTGGCACTAGGACCACTATGATGATATTAATGTCATCTGATGTTCCATGGATTCTTTAGACACGAAGAGAACCATCTTAAGGACGCGTATTTTCAACTTTCTAAAAAAATACAAGGTACCTTTGTCCTACGCAAATTTCTTTTTATTGTAGTGAAGCTTTGAATATTTCGGTGAATCACACAGCTCTCGTCACGTCTTCACTGCCATCTTTTTTCCCATCTGTCATTAGCGCACAAAATGAGCTTGGAGACATTGTGGTAATGGATCTCGCCGTAATCATGGTGGTTGCAGCAATAATGCTTGCGATCACTCACAAATTGAAGCAACCAATGGTCATTGGCTACATCATTGCGGGGATGATAATTGGTCCCTATACCCCACCATTTAGTCTAGTCAATAGCACTGAAACTGTTAGTCTAATGGCGGAAATAGGAATTATTCTACTTCTCTTTGCAGTAGGGACAGAATATCCAATAGCGAAGCTCAGATCTATTGGCAGAAAGGCTCTCGTAATCGCATTGACCGAAGCTCTTGGGACTTTTGCAATTGGCTATTTTGTAGGTCAACAGATGGGAATGGCTTTGTTTGACAGCCTATTTCTCGCGCTTTCAATCTCCGTAACGAGTACCGTCATCGTCATGCGCGTGCTGGAAGAGCTCGGAATGATCAAGGAGGAATCAGCTTATCTTCTGCTCGGTGTCGCAGTAATTGAAGATATCATTATAGTTTCGATGCTTGCCGTTTTGCAGTCTGTGGCTGCAACAGGCGATCTCGCCTTTCAAGAAATTGCAATTGTAGTTGGAGTAGTGCTGGCTTTCATAGGTGGTGTCTTGTTTCTTGGTTCAAGGACAATACCAAAGTTAGTCGATATCATGGGCAAGACGGACCGTTACGACCTTATCCTAATAACAGTACTAGGAGTTGCATTCGGCTTATCATTCATTGCTGACGCGATTGGAATATCAGTTGCAACAGGCGCTTTCTTTGCGGGCGTACTTGTCGCTGAATCCAAGACTCAGGCTATTGCCAAAATAATCACTACTCCATTGAAAGACATGTTTGGTGCCTTGTTTTTTGTCTCAGTTGGAGCACTCATGGATATCAAGTTACTTCCATCGTTCATCGTTCCTGCATTGATTTTAATCGCTACATCCTTTGGTGCAAAGTTCGGAACTGTGTTCATATCGGCAAAACTGCTAGGGCTTAGCAAAAAAGTATCTGCGAGGGCTGGCTTTGGTCTGTCAGCGTCAGGGGGAGAGCTGGCGCTTGTAACGGCTAAAGGCGGTGCGGACGTTGGTGCCACAAGTGCATTTCTCTTGCCCATGATCGGAGCAATGACGATAATTACGACATTCCTGTCCCCCTACATCATCAAGCTTGGTTGGAAAGTAACCAAATCGCTGGCAAACGAACGAGAACAAAATAGACCAAGCAAGGACGAAGAGACTTCGGGGGCAGAGGAGAAATAGATACATCAACTGATTCCCACCAGAACTTGATTCAATCATCTCGCTCCTGGAACTAGTTCGTTGCCTAGAGCAATAAATGCGCTGGCGGCCACCGAAACGGTAATAGCTGAGATAATCACTATCGCCTGCAGCTACCGCCTAGAAAAGTTATCCATGGCGACAATAGCCAACGCTGTCCGTTCAGTAAGGAATTATCCGAACGGCTTTAGGCTGAGCCTCTAGGAGCCTTTCTCTGCCAAGCAAGGAACATGAACACGAATGGTATGGTCATGACCGCCGTAGCTATTAGAACGGGCTGGAAGGCACTAGGATCTATGTTCAGCCCTGCGAGGTTGAGGAAAGGAATCGGGAATACGGTGAAGAGCCAGAAGGCGATGATAATGCCAAAGAGGTAATAATTCTTCTTTATGAGGGTCCCAAAACTGAGCCGGCTGACCCTTTTCTTGTCGCAATTGATGCACTTTGTAGTCGAATAGTCGCCGGATACGTCTGCAGGTACGATGCACGATGTGCACACTTTGCTTTCGCAGAAGTAGCACTTGCGTTCGGCAAATCTGGAGCCGCAAATCACGCAGCGTTTCTGGTTCTGCAATGTCGGCTTTCCTGAGTTGCCCAATAGTATTACCGTTATACAAAGCAAAATTTAAATTTGCTTACTTTTACAATTGGTGAGGGTTCAAAATTTCCTACACTGCAACAGACCTACACGGGCTATGCTGCCAAGCTGATTCTACAAGATGGCAGTATTTTTGATGGCGTGGGCTTCGGTTACCCCTCGGGCATCGCCGGCGAGGTTGTGTTCAACACCGGCATGGTCGGGTACACTGAAACTCTGACCGATCCTTCTTACCGGGGCCAGATACTTTGCATGACGTACCCGCTCGTTGGCAACTACGGCGTGCCCAGCTTTGACATGAAAGATGAATACGGCTTGCCCAAGTTCTTCGAGTCAGACAGTATACAAGTCAGAGCGCTGCTCATTCATGACCTGTCGGACATAGCAAGTCACTGGAGTTGCACAAAGACGTTGGACCAGTGGCTGTACGAAGAAAAGATACCAGGCATCTATGGCATTGACACACGTGAGCTGACAAAGAAATTACGCGTACGCGGTGTCATGATGGGCGCAGCGATTGTCTCTGAGAATGCAATCAACGAATCACGCCTAAAAAAAGTGCTTGACAACGCAGAATACGAGGGCCTCAACTTTATGCCCGAGGTGTCGACGAACGAGCCACAGGAATACGGCGACAAGGACAAAGATTGCATCGTTGTGCTTGACGCCGGCGTGAAATACAGCATAATTCGCAACATAATGCGCACGGGCTACCGGGTTGTGCGTCTTTCGTGGGACGCGTCATTTGATCAAATAATGTCATACAACCCAAAGGGCGTGGTGATAAGCAATGGACCGGGTGACCCGAAGGTCTGCACTACCACAATACAGACTGCTTCAAAACTTATCAATACTTCCACTCCAACCCTTGGCATCTGCCTCGGAAACCAGATCCTTGCGCTTGCCGGCGGCGCCGACACTTACAAGCTGAAATTCGGTCACCGAGGTCAGAACAAGCCATGTGTAGACAAGCGCAACAACCAAGTTTATGTGACGAGCCAAAACCATGGCTACGGGATAGATCCAAAGAGCCTTGGAAAAACAGGTTTCAAGGTGTGGTTTGCAAATGCCGACGACGATACAGTGGAAGGCATTGAGCACAAGAGCAAGCCCATAATCGCGGTGCAGTTCCACCCAGAGGCCTCGCCGGGGCCCAATGACTGCATGTACGTCTTTGACCGGTTCAAGGAAATTATCGCAAATGGCATAAAGAGCGAGCCGTCATCAGCAAGAAAGCCTCGCGCGAAGTCATCAAAGAAAAAAACGAAAAAGAAAGGAGGGAGAAAAGGCGCCAAGAGATGACACGATTAAGAAAGTCCTTGTGTTAGGAAGTGGGGCAATAAAAATCGGAGAAGCGGGCGAGAGTCAGTAAACTGGCCGCAAATTCGACTACTCCGGTTCGCAATGCCTCAAGGCGTTGGCTGAGGAAGGGATCAAGAGTGTACTGATAAATCCCAATATTGCCACCATCCAGACCGACACTCGCTTTGCAGACAAGGTATACCCTGTTCCAATCAACACAGAGTACGTTGAGAAAGTGATTGAGGCCGAAAAACCAGATTCCATAATGCTTGGGTTTGGCGGCCAGACAGCACTCAACTGCGGAGTCTCGTTGCACGAGCAAGGAATCCTGAAAAAAAATGGCATTCGAGTGCTCGGCACGGCAGTGCACGGCATCGAGATCACCGAAGACAGGCAGCTCTTCAAGGACGCTATGATGAAGAGTGATGTGCCTGTGTTACAGAGCCATGCAGTCAATTCTCTACAGGAAGCGTTCAAGGCTGCAAAGGAAATTGGTTATCCAGTCATAATCAGGGTTGCTTATACGCTTGGTGGCAGGGGAGGTGGAGTCGCACACAATGAATATGAATTGCAAGAAATTGCGCAGCGTGGCCTCAGCCTCAGCATAGTTCACCAGATCCTGATAGAGCGCTATGTTGGGCACTGGAAGCAAATAGAGTATGAAGTGATGCGCGACTACAAGGGCAATAGCGTCATCGTGTGCAACATGGAAAACGTGCTTTCAATGAGAGTGCACACGGGCGACAACATTGTCATCGCGCCATCACAAACGCTCAACAACTTTGAATACCACATGCTGCGTTCTGCAGCCATTCGCGCAACAAGCCACTGTGGGATAGTTGGCGAATGTAACATCCAGTTTGCCCTTGACCCGACGTCAGAGCAATACACTGCAATCGAGATCAACGCTAGACTTTCGCGGTCGTCCGCACTTGCAAGCAAGGCTACAGGATATCCGCTTGCATACATGGCTGCGAAAATAGGCCTAGGATATTCACTGCCAGAACTGATAAACAGGATCACAAAGGCAACGACCGCATGCTTTGAACCATCCCTTGACTATGTTGTGCTCAAGATGCCGCGATGGGACTTCTCCAAGTTCGAGCTGGCAAAGCGCAGGCTCGGGAGTGCCATGAAGTCAGTTGGCGAAGTGATGGCGATAGGCAGGACCTTTGAAGAAGTGGTTCAAAAAGCGATCAGGATGTGCGACATTGGTAGGGACGGCCTTGTAGCAAACGCCAACTCGCCGCCGGCGCCGACACTGGAAGACACTGAACGAATAGAGCAGGCGCTAATCCATCCAAATGACGAAATAATATTCTCAGTTGTCGAGGCGATAAAAGCCGGGATGAGTATAGAGCGCATCTACCAACTGTCGGCCATTGACCCATGGTTCCTAGTCAAGATAAAGAATATTGTTGACTTGGAAGCAAGACTGCGCAAGACTAGTTTTGATGAAGTGCTAGTCAAAAGGGCTAAAAAAATGGGCTTCTCTGACAAACAACTAGCGCGCTGCCTCAATCTTAACGAAATGCAGGTTAGGGTGTTTCGGGAGAAATTTGGGATAAAGCCTGTTGTTAAGCAAATAGATACTTTGGCGGCAGAATGGCCCGCCAAAACCAACTATCTGTACTTGACTTATGGCGGACATGAAGACGACGTCAAGGTTAAGGGCGACAGCAAGAGCAGGGTGATAGTGCTTGGCGCCGGCCCCTACAGGATAGGAAGCAGTGTGGAATTTGACTGGGGGACTGTCAACATGGTGTGGGGTCTCAAGGAAAATGGTATCAATGAAATTTCCGTAATAAACTGCAACCCAGAGACTGTTTCAACGGATTATGACATCTGCGACAGATTGTATTTCGAAGAGTTGACGTTAGAGCGCGTGCTAGACATATGCGACAAGGAGAAGCCTACCGGCGTTGTCACATGCGTAGGTGGTCAAACTGCAAACAATCTGACGCCCAAACTAGCTAAAAGTGGCATCAAAATCATTGGCACTAGCAGCGAAGACGTCGACAGTGCTGAGGACCGGGCAAAGTTTGGCCACCTGCTTGACAGGCTTGGAATAAAGCAGCCGGCGTGGAGGAAATTCACTTCACTAACAGAAGCAGAAGAGTTTGCAGATACTGTTGGGTTTCCTGTGCTGGTCAGGCCTTCATACGTGCTGTCAGGTGCTGCGATGAAAGTAGTGTGGGGCGAACAACAATTAGAGCAATTCCTGACAGACGCGACAAATGTTAGCCCAGATCATCCTGTAGTCATTAGCAAGTTCCTCCAAGACGCGGCAGAGGTCGAGGTGGACGCGGTGGCTGACGGCAAAGAGGTAATCATTGGCTCGGTCATTGAACACATTGATAACGCCGGAGTGCACTCGGGCGACGCAATGATGAGCATACCACCGTGGAGGCTTGACAGGAAGACAATCTACACCATAGTCGATAACTCCGTTAAGATAGGCAAGGCGCTCAACATCAAGGGCCCATTCAACATCCAATATCTGGTGAAGGACGAAGAGGTGTCGGTGATTGAGGCCAATGTTAGAGCATCGCGCTCTATGCCCTTTGTGAGTAAGTTTGTTGGTTTGAATATCATTAATTTAGCTGCAAAGGCGATGACTGGCAAGCTCCTGCCTCCGGCTGCCAAGGACTTGTGGTTAAAGACCACCGGCTTTGGGATCAAAGTCCCGCAATTTTCGTTCATGCAGCTTGAAGGTTCGGACATTGTGCTTGGCGTAGAGATGCAATCGACCGGCGAAGTCGCGTGCTTTGGTACAAGTTTCTACGACGCGCTGGCAAAAGCGTACATGGCAGCAGGTTATTCATTGCCGCTTTCCGGGTCTGCACTAATAACGGTCGGAGGTCAGAAGAACAAGGAGATGTTACTTCCAATAGTGTCGCTCATTTCGACCATGAACTACAACATGATGGCCACAGAACACACGGCAGAATTCATGGAGAACAATAACTTCAAGAACCTGCAGCTGGTCTACAAGATTAGCGAGCCGAATCGCAAGCCGAATATTGCCGATCTACTATACGAGCGCAAGATCGACTTTATCATTAACATTCCTGCCACTTCTACTATCGAGAAATATGTAGGAATGCTGTACGACGAATACCAGATTAGAAGGAAGGCTGTCGAGATGGGTATTCCTGTGTTGACCACGATAGAGGCAGCTAGCTCGTTTGTTAAAACGCTCCAGTGGCTACACGACAACAAACCAACGCTGGCCCCGCTCAGGAATTACGTCAAGCTCGAATAGAGGAAAGTATAATTTAGCTACCACACTACGGTTAAGCAATGAACTTCATTAATTCTTCATTCATCTTTTCTTTCTCTTCAATGTTCAATCCATGACCACTTTGGTCAAATGGAACTAGCTTAGATCCCTTGATTCCTTGGTTCATCACTTTTGCAAAGTCAAATGGACATATCTTGTCATGTACACCATGGAATATTGCTACTGGCAAATTTCTTTGATTTGCCACTTGCATATCCCTTGAGATCGGCATCGCGGAGTTCTTCCAAGCACTTTACAATTGCGTACAGGGACGCTTCCATGTTTATCGAAAAGAGCCACTTTGTCATCTCCTGACTTTGGAAACTCGTGAATTCCTGTCCTTCGACTATTGTTTCATAACTGCGAAAGAATTAAGAGCTGCAAAAGGAAACATAGCCCTGCCCGCAACGTAGTATGGACCACTTACCGCAAACGCTCACGAGCAGGGCAGGGGCATAGGTAAGACTGAGAATCCCTTTATTGATTTAAGACTGGCTTAACCAAGTTAATTGAGATAACTCTGGTCCTTATTGTTATCGCAGATAAGAATTTTCAGGGGAGTAACTGCATATGTTTGAGTACATGAATACTAGGAACATTTTTGGCTCATTATCTAGCTGAATCTGAACTGCCACTAACACGTCGTTAGTCATCTTAGCTGATTAAGCGTAGCAAAAAAAGTTGGAGCGAGTGAGAGAGGTCAGTCGATGATGTATCGACTTACCTCTCCAAATTCCAAGTCCAGAAATACCTGGGATCCATCAAACGCCTCTACATGCGACTTTGGCACCCTATACTCTCTGGAGCCAGAGGACAAAATCAAGATGAACCCATCATATTCGGAAGCTATGTAGCCTAGAGGTTCTCCGTTTTGCGTCCTGACGTTCTTGTGAATCACTCGATCCCAGTTCAGTACAGCTGGTTCAGAAAATGCTTTTTGCAATTCTTGTTTTTCACCAACTATTATTTCTTGTCATAAGGTATTAAAAATCGCTTAACATTGTGAATTAACATGGTTAGTCCAGATTTACATACTCGGCGCATATCACTCTAGTCATGGAAGGGCATCAGCAACTGTCAGAATCTTCATCACGGCTCTCTCATTATCAGTACCGTGATAGGATTTACATGATCATAGATATACTTCTTAAGTTAGTGGAATATGGTGAACTCAACCAGACCTCCTTGATAAGCTTCTGTGGTCTTAACCTCACCAAACATAGATCAATCATTGAAGAAATGGAAGCGCATGGGCTCATCAGTAGGGAAGTACAAACATTAGGCAAAGCCAGATCGGTATCTTATTTCAAAGCTTCCCCTAAAGGCTTGGAATTCTTTAAAGAAATATTGGAGCCTTATGAGAAAATCTTTCCTAGGAACACCGAAAAGAAGTGACGGATTTGAGCCAGCTTGCATAATAGGTATTATAGAAAATAGTACTACAACAATGTACAGAACAGACTTAAATGCATGTTTCTGGGATGAAAATTAGTGACAAATAAGAAATACAAAATCTTGCTGGTGGATGATGAACGTGATATTCTTTCAATAATTAAACATGGCTTGGAAAATGAAGGTAGCTTCGAAGTTGATGCATTTCATGACCCTGAAGAAGCATTAAGCCAGTTCAAGCTTGGCAAATATGATTTATTACTACTTGACATCAGGATGCCAAAAATGAATGGCTTTGAATTATATCGTGAACTACGGAAGATTGATGAAAAAACTAAGATTTGCTTTATTACTGCATTTGAGATCTATTATGATGAATTTAGAAAGATGTTTCCTAAAGTGCGTGTTGACTGCTTTGTTCACAAACCAGTTCATCTTGAACACTTGGCCAAGACAATTAGGGAAGAAATAGAACTAAAGCAGCAAATGGAATTGACGAAAGAAAGAACAATTTGATGCAGCCGCTCTTGGCGTTTCCGAATCATGGACAAATCAAAGGACATCCCATTTGGTATACTAGTGTCTATTGCAAGACGAATTCGTTGGATATTCGAAAACAAATATTGCACTTTCCGCCTCAAGAGAGAAACACGACCTCGATTAGGGATCAAGGTATCGTATTTCGGGGTTGAGGAGGGGTTTGCCTTAAGCGCCGGTCGGTCAGTAGGGCGCATAAGCAGTTATATGGCATATAGAGTTAGTTAACCTGTGAGAAAATTCAATAAATCCGGATCATTTGGTGCAAAATGTGAGTGCATATGTCATGGGAGACCAAATACAGATTATTGTGGTTATTGTGCAGGCTCCCATGTAAGGTTTGAACGAAAATAGAATGAATTGTTTGAATCCTCCCTAATGAAACAATAGAGCTGTTTTTTCTCGCTCTTCGGATAATCGATATTCTCAAAGGCTACGATCATCGTGCAAAGGCAATTTTGACGAATGTTGCGTCCACACTATTCAAAAATAACGCCAGATTGCTTTGAAAATGACGCCCTATCTCATGACGTGACAATTGTTCACACAAGAAGAAACATTCTTCATTTACTTTTTTGCTCTATTGGGTGTGCAATACTTATCCGTCGGAGGATTTCTTTATTAATTTCCTCATGCTTTATTGCCTCTCCCCTGCGTCCTGGCGTTATCATTGCTTGATGCTTGACGCGCGCTAGTTCATCAGATATCTCATCTAAACCAAAATGTGAACTAGTGAAATTCTGCATCTTTTTCTTGCGGAGCTCATAAGCATATCTTTGCCTGAAATCTTTCTCTTCTTGCGTATCATCGTTGGCATTAATCATTTGTGAAAACAATTCTCCAGCTCAATTCAATGCAAGCCTCGTTTTTAGGTCTTTGAACCTATTTCTAATAGTTACTTCTGTTACTCCAGCTGCATCTGCAATATCTTTCTGAGTTTTACTTTCGCCATTGGCCAAGCAAGACATGTAAAGGACTGTCGCAGCTAGACCCATTGGAAGCTTGCCTGCAGAGATCTCTTTTCCAATGAGATCTTTCATAGTGTCCATTGCCATCCGTTTCGTCTTCTCGCTCAATTTTGTCTTATTTGCTATCTTGGCGATGCACTTCATTGGATCCACCAATGGCACCTTAATGTCAAGTTCTAAAACAAGAATTCGGTAGCTACGCGAAATGGCCTTACGCTTAACGTTAGTCGCGTTAGCTACGTCTCTTAATGTTCTTGATGCTTCCATCTCTCGGCACGCGGCGTAAATGGCAGCCGCCAAAATGGACGAGGTGGACCTTCCCCTTACCAATCTTTTTTCTTGAGCCTTTCTGTATACATAGGCGGTCTTTTCCATTATGGCGTCAGATAGGACGAGTTTATCCTTTAATCTGCCAAGCTCATTGAAGGCATGAAGGAGATTTCTATGGGTAGGTGAATGTGCTTTTGTTCTGAAATCCCAAGTTCTTAATCTCTGAATTCTTGAATTCATCGATGCATCTAACTGACGACCGCTGGAATCCTTATTTGCCTTTCCAATCACTGTTGCCAAGCCCATGTCATGATACGTAAGAGAAGTAGGAGATCCTACCCTTGACCTGTCACTACTCTCTGAATCGAATGTTCGCCATTCTGCACGGTTTTCTTGAACTCTATCGGATGATACAAGCCCGCACTTGCTACAAGCTATTTCACCAGATTCCAAATCTGTTATCAGCTGACCTTTACCGCACATACAGGACACTGTTGAAGTTTGCATTACTATGACGGAGAATGAAGAATTAGAAGAACTAGCTTCTCGGATTACGTATTAGTAATAATATATACGTGGCTCAGCTATATAAATAGCACTAACACATGAGTTCCAACTTATGATGGATTTTCCACTTCAACGTTGGTTACAACGAGAGCTGCACAATCAGTTGTGTTATATGCCCGTATTGTCTATATCATGTTGTGAAGATGAAAAATGCAGTCTTTTTCAGTATTGGCTATGCCAATGGTAAATTCGCTAGGGGCATCCGGCTACCCTGCGCTGCAGAACTTCCTCTCTCACATTTTGGATAAGAGAAACAGGTTCTTCTTACTCTCCAGCAAGAAAATGTTCTTTATCCTATTGGCTGCACTGACAGTCGAAATGTTAGAGGAAGCATTCTGAGAGAAAAATGGACAGGAGGCCATTGAATCCCCGGATAAATGAGTTGGATAATGTCCGGGTTATCTATCATTTTTCTCACGCTGGTAGGCTTTTCTTACTACCTATGTTAACTGGAGGGATCGTGCTAGAAAAGACAAGACATGGTCAAATTCTATACCGCCAAAGAACAAGCACTAATAGAAATCCTGAAGGCGCATCCGAACTCTACCATTTCAGAAATGAAAATGCATATAGGATTGCGAAGCAGGAATGAAGTGCCGCATGCGCTAAATGGTCTTCGCATTAAAGGAGTTCTCTTACATACGGACGATAAACCACCTAGATTCTCTTTCTCAAGTATTGACTAGTTGTTAGACCATCAAGAATATTCGTGCGAACAATTCAACAATCTTTCGATAGATGCATTATCCGAAGACGTATGGGATTAGATCATTTTCAAAATGAGCTCTTTCAATAACCGGTACTTGTATTCAAATCCAATTCTTCGCCGCTCAGAGTTAAATAATCCCGTATAGCATCATTGGCCATCAGCTAGGGATAACAACATCATCGCGGCTCACTCTATAGAGCCAAGCTGCAATATCTAAGGTTTGTTGTTATCATTAGACTCGATAATTTTTTCCACCGTTAATGGGCAATGAAGGACCTATACCACATGCGTGGTCACGACTTCATGACTGTAAAGACTGCCCTTCTAATTCAATATGTGACAAAAAATAACAGGGGCTACGCCCTGTAGAACTGTTGCTGTTGCGCAGACCGGTAAGAGGTCCAAGTTTTCAATAGGTTGTCGTTGAAATCTGTAACTGCATCTACTGTTCTATTGTAGATCTTCACATTCTCTCGTGCGGCGTCCAATGCATTCAAACTAAGCTGGTTGAAAACGCCAACTGAGCGTGATACATTTGTTGTAAGTTCTGTAAACTGCTTTGCAATCTGTTCTGACACCTGAGGAATTTGTTGGATATTCAGGGCAGACAGGACCTGTTTTTGATTAGCAAACCCAGTTTGAATCATGCTCTTTACGGCCTGAATGTAGTCTAGCTGCAAGTTAGATATTGATTGAGCTAATTGTGGTTGAACCTTTGCTACTTCATCAGCGATTCGAAGAATGTTTTCTCTTATGGTATCAATGCTTTCGATAGTTCTGTCTGTTCCTTCGTCTCTACTTTGTTTCTTTTCCGACATACACTTCTATAGTAGCCCCAGGTATATATGTTTTGGTAATATATGGTAATGATTACCAGGAACTGGTATTTGTTGCCAGTATTATTAATCCTTGGCGGAACGTTATGTATGAATCTGGTCTTGTAGCCAATAATTATCGCATTATTATTAACATTTGGCCCATATCTTATTAAAAATAAAAATTTTAGTTTGATCTCGACATGTTGCACTCGCCTCACATATATATTATAGAATTTGCGACAGGATTGTTTTGTCGCCAACTATCGAGCCATCGAGCGTTACAACCATGCATTTCTCTATGCCGTGTTGCACCGCCCTTGTAATTATGGGCGATATAGACTTATGGTAATACTTTTCTCCAATCACAGAAAGGTGGGGGTTAAAGCTGGGCAGAACCAAGATGTCAAGCGTTCCTTCCTCAGAAAAGAGTGCCTCCTTCTTTGCCTGCAGGTATAACCAGACCCTATGGCCGTTTATCACACTCCCTCTTTTGAAGAATGCAGGATGTATATGCCCCATGACAATTCGATCAATATGCGATCGTGCATCAGAAGGCATGCTATGACCGTGCAAAAGAAGTGTGTCGCCAAGCGTCATGCCCGTGCTGCTTATCATGTTAACGTTAACAGGTACCAGATGCCGGATGTTGCCGTCGTGGTTACCCGGCACTAGATACACCTCTACTCTACTGGACATCTGCTTCAAGAACGCCGGAATGTCGTCCCACTCTTGCTTGCTTATCGACCCTACCTTGTGTTTGATGTCGCCTAGCAGCACGACTCCATCTGCGTGCTCGGACTCTACCAAGCCCGATAGCTCGCCAACCATGTTTGACACTAGGCTTGGCATTGTCACCCCTTTCGACAAGAGTTCTGCCTCTAGCCCGATGTGAAGGTCTGACACGACGACGTACTTCTTGTCGTCGTCTTCAAGCAGTAGCGCGGCATGTGGATGGAGCGGACTTATCTTCACGCTTTTTATACTCCGGATCTGCCAAATAAACCAATGTCGCGGATAGACGACATAGTGATGTCTGGCAGCGTCAAGCAAATGCTGTTCCTGCCAAGTAAGAAGAAGTTGTGGATAGTGGTTGGCAAGGACAACGAATATTGGACCGATCCCGAGCTTGGGTTTTGCTCCTGCAAGGATTTTTACTTTACCACTTTGTCAGGGGGGGATGAATGCTATCACCTAAAAAGCGTAAGGAAGGCAATTCAAGAAAACAAGTTCACGGCTGTCGAGTTTCGCGACAACGAGTACGTAGGATTCCTGCAGGCAATTGCTGAAGACAGCGTAAACCTTCTAGGCCGCCGTTGAGACGCCGGTATTGCCAGCTGTTGAAGCGTCAGCAGATTGTACGTCTTCAGACTTTACCGTCCTTGCTTCGCCACCCTTTCTTCCAATCGTCGAATAATACTCGGCGCCGCGCTCATGCTTTACTGTTTCGCCGCCCCGCTTGCCAATCTCGCTGTAAAATTCTGTTCCATACCGGTCCTTGACAGCGCCGCCACCCTTTTCTCCTATCTCGCGGTAAAAGTCAGAGCCATAGCGCTCCTTGACTACTTCGCCTCCGCGCCTTCCGGCAACAGAGAGCCCTTCCTTGTCCTGAGCACGCGCCTCTCCGCCCGCCTTGGCTACTCGCATCCTTGTTTCCGCGCTTGCCGCTGCAAGCCCCCTCTTTTGGTGCGGCGCGACGCCGCCCTTTCTTGCAACCCTTTGCCGGGTTTCTTCGTTGGCAGATGCCAAGCCTCTCCGGGCGTGCCCTCCTTCAGTCTCAGAGACCATATAAGGTAGACACGCATATTCCTTAAAAGGCCAGGCGAAAAAAGTAAGTGAAGCTTAATCAAACAATTTATTATCCGATTGTTTTTACAGCGTTGTGGACGTTCTTATTGTTGGTTCTGGCGGGAGAGAGCACGCCATTGGCTGGAAGATCTCGCAGAGCGAGTATGTACGCAAGATCTATTTTGCGCCCGGCAACGGTGGCACATCCGAAAACATCGAGATCAGGCAGGACGACATCGACAAGCTAGTGTCGTTTGCAAAGAGCCAAAAGGATATACTCACGGTGGTCGGGCCAGAAGAGCCCCTTTCACTCGGCATAGTCGATGCATTTGAAAAGGAGGGCCTGCACATCTTTGGTCCTTCAAAACAAGCCGCCATGCTTGAATCTAGCAAGACATTCGCCAAAGAGTTCATGCGCGAAGCAGGCATCCCGACTGCCGGGTTTGCAATATTTACAGAGGTGAAAAAGGCTAAGGACTATGTTGCGAAACAAAAAAGACCGTTGGTGGTCAAGGCCGACGGACTTGCTGCAGGCAAGGGCGTGGTCGTGTGCGACGACCCAGATCAAGCCATCTCAGCAATCGACAGAATGATGACCAAAAAAGAATTCGGCATTGCAGGCAACAAGATAATCATCGAGGAGCGGTTGTCCGGCGAAGAGGTGTCTTTCATTGCTCTTTGCGACGGCAAAACAATAGTGTCTCTTGCCTCAAGCCAGGACCACAAGCGCATATTTGACGGCGACAAGGGTCCCAACACCGGGGGAATGGGCGCCTATTCCCCCGCGCCTGTCCTGGACAGCGATCTCCACAACAAAATACTCAAACAAGTGATGGAACCGGTGATAAAGCTAATGAAAAAGCGTGGCACTCCGTTCAAGGGCTTCCTCTATGCTGGCATAATGGTTGACGAGAGCGGGAGACCATACGTACTCGAATTCAATGCAAGGATGGGTGACCCAGAATGCCAGCCGATAATGTTGCGGATGAAGTCGGACCTCTATGAATACGTTGACGCGGCAGTCCATGGGCGGTTAGGCTCGATGCCACCAATTCAATGGAAGGACCAGACGGCGGTGTGTGTGATTATGGCCGCGCGTGGTTACCCGGGCAATTATGATAAGAGCCATGTAATCGAGGGACTTGACTCCGGCTTTGGCAAGGACGTCATGGTCTTCCACGCAGGAACTACAAGAGATGTAGAAAATAGAGTCGTGACAAACGGCGGGCGCGTTCTTGGCGTGACTGCGCTTGGCAAGGACGCAAGGCAGGCGATCGGCAATGTATACTCGGTCGTTCGAAAGATACGGTGGGGAGATAACGACCACTATTACAGGACAGATATTGCAAGAAGGGCTATTGGCCGCTAAACATTGCTGATTCCGTCTTCAGTAGCTATAGCGTCCATCCTCATGTCATACTCGCCGTTAGGCAAGCTATCAATCAGTTGAAACGAGTAGGCAAGCCCAACTGAGAATACCTTTTTCTTGGCCAGAAATTTGTCGTAATAGCCCTTGCCGTAGCCAAGTCGGTACCCCTTTTTGTCAAACGCAATGCCCGGTACAACGAGCAGGTCTATCTTGTCCACTGGTCCGTAGGGCAGCGGCTCCATTATCCCAAACCTCCCCTTGACCAGGTACTTGCCTGACGACAGCTCGTAGAACGCAAGACTTTCACCTTCGACGCTTGGCAGTGCGACTTTTTTCCCAAACGCCCTTGCTTGCTCTATTATTAGGTCTGTTTTCACTTCCGAGCCAAAAGCATGGTATGCGCCGACGACCTTCGCCGACCCGAACTCCTTACTATTCAACAAGAAATCCTGGATGCGCTTACTGCGAACTGAAATTTCCTTCGCATAAAGCCCATCGCGTTTTTCAAGCATCTGCTGCCGAACATCTCTTTTTCCTGCCACTTACCTGCTCATCTCTTTGGCAATAGAGGCAGCGGTCACGGTATTTTTCAAAAGCATAGCTCGCGTCATAAGCCCTACCCCGCCGGGGACAGGAGTTACCCACGACGCCTTTTGTTTTACCGATTCAAATTCAGCGTCGCCAACGAGCTTGTTATTGAGCCTAGCAGTGCCGACGTCGATGACGATCGCGCTTTCTTTTATCATGTCGCCTGTAAGAGTAAAGCGCTGACGATTTCCGACCGCTGTCACTAACAAGTCTGCATTACGCAGCTTTTCATTCAAGTTCTTCGTCTTCGAATGGCATATGGTCACGGTCGCGTTGTGTTGTATCAACAATAATGCGAGGGGTTTGCCGACCAGGTTGCTGCGATTGACAACTACCGCGTCCATGCCGGCGACATCGATCTTGTAATAGTCCAAAAGCTCCATGATGCCTGAAGGTGTGCATGGCTTTAGGAGTCCCCTGCCGCTCTGGAGCATACCGGCATTGTAAGGCGTCAGGCCGTCAACATCCTTGAGCGGGCTAAGAGCAGTGATGATGTCAAACTCGTCGATGTGCTTTGGAAGCGGGAGCTGGACTAATATGCCGTGCACTTTTTGGTCCTTGTTCAGGAGTTGTACGAGCTCGACCAGCTCGTTCTGCTTGAATGTGGCTGCAAGCTGATGATCTCTTGTTATGATCCCAACTTCCTTAGCGTCGTTCTGCTTGCTCCCAACATACGTCGCGGATGCGGGGTCGTCACCCACCAGTACTGTTGCAAGGCACGGCCGAACGCCGCTCTCTTTCAGTTCCTCCACAGCCTTTTTCACTCTGGCTTTAATGTAAGCTGACACCACCTTGCCGTCGATAATGCGCGCTACCAATCAAATAGGTGGGACTTTAACGTACTATTTTGCTTTTCTATGTGTAAGCTCTATCCTGAATAATATTACGATACATTACCCACGAGTTTCTTATATAGATGGAAACTCTTAGAATGAGTAAGAAGAATGAAATATAGAAGCAGGACGGAAATCGCTTCGCGAATTCTGGAGTCGGCTAGTGGCGGCACAACAAAGACTAAGATAATGTATAGAGCGTTCCTCTCTTATGCGCAGTTGAAAGAGTACCTTACAGTGCTTGAAGAAAGCGGCCTTCTGGCATATGACAAGGGGGAGCAGACATACAAAACCACGCAGAAGGGCTTGCACTTTCTCAGTATCACGCATTCGCTACAGGGCATGATGGACGGGATTCCGACTACTCAGGGGCTCAAAAAGTAAGGCCCCTTCTACATTTTTTCTTCTCTTTCATCTATCCTTATGAGCGATGTTATTCACGTATTCTGTTGTTGAAAAATGCCGGCGTGCAGGTGCGTGACAAGCCTAGAACGCCCGACACTGCCCTGATTGTCAATCCAAACTCGTGCAGCGGGCTGACAGGCAAGAACTGGGACGAGCTGTATGCAAAAATGGAGAAAATTTTTGGAAATGGTATCAAAGTTATTTTTAGTAAGAAATCGGGCAATGGAACAACTCTCGCTAGAGATATGCTGCGTAAAGGATTTGACAAGATTGTTGCCATCGGAGGGGATGGAACAATAAATGAGGTTGCTAATGGATTTTTTGAAGAGTCGATCGGCGTGCGGGGCGGCAACAAGCTCAGGCCTATTAACCCCGACGCTGTAATGGGCATTCTCCCATGCGGTACACGAAATGTGCTAGCCAAGTCGCTTGGCCTACCGGTAGAAGTGGTAAAGTCCTGTCAGAATTTCGTTGCAGGGTCGACCAAAAAAATAGATGTGATATCAGTCGTGGCGACAAATCCTGATGACAGCTCGCGCCTCGCTCCACGAATCTTTCTAAACGCTGCGGAGATGGGCGTTGGGGCAGAGATCATTGACAGATCCAAGAAAGTAAGGAGCAAGGTAAAGAGCCGACTTGTATCGACCGTGGCAGCTATCGTCAGCACCGTACCGGCGTACGAGAGTAACTTATGCGATCTGTTTATAGACGGGCGCAAAAAGTCTGCAAGTATGACTATGGGAGTAGTTGCAAATGGAAAATTCTTGGGCGGCGGTTTTATGGCCGCACCGGAGGCCGATATGTCCGATGGCCTGCTTGATCTCATGGTTCTGAAGGATTCCGGCAGCCTAAAGATGCTAGATGAACTGGCCAATATCAAGACCGGCAACTATGCAAGCGAGGACAAAATACTATGTTCAAAGGCAAAGAAGGTGCTGATAAAGTCTATGGAGAGAAGAGTCACGGTCACAATAGATGGCGAGCCGGTCGGCATCCTGCCGGCGACATTTCAATTGTTACCGGAAGCGTTGACAGTTGTAGCCTAGTCCTTGTCTATCTCGACCTGCTCAAGTCTCTCGAGGGCGTGGACAATTTCCTTTTGCAACTGGTCTATAGTCTTTTCTTCGGCCTTGACGGATTTTTGCTCTACTGGCGCAGCCTGCACTTTCGCGGTCTCGGCGATTATCATTTGCACTTTTGCGTCCATGGCATCATTAGTTACGATTGGTTTCATTTCGAGCAGTTTTTGGTCAATCACGGAAATCTTGTCCTCAATTAGCGATACAAGGTTGTTCCGCAGGTCCTTCAAGTCGGCGTAGTCTGCTACTGGCTGCAAATGGGTGATTCTTTGGTTGAGAGAGCCCAGCTTATCCTTGTATTTTAGAAGTAACCTGTCACGGTCCAGCCTGTCTATCTTGCTCTCTTGGGATGCCTCGTAGACGCGAGTTATAGCTTCCGAAGCAAGGTTTTTCTCAAAGAGAAGCGATAGGAGCTCTGCCCTGGCGGCGTTTGTCAATTTTGGCTGCTTTTTGTCGCGGCGCCTTGATTGGGACAGTCTCTCAATGAATGCAGCCGATATCGCGCCTGCAACAGACGAGCCGGCTATAATGGCGAATTCTGCGGACATTATGATTGCCTTTGGCAATGCCAAAAGAAAAGCTTTCTGTTTGTATCAGATGACCTGCCGCTTAATCCAATCGTACTTGCGCATCCTTGGATCTGGATAACCGCACTTGGCACACCGCTTGCCGCGCTTGTGGTAAGAGTTGTGGCCACACCTTCTGCAACGTATGTGGGTCTTTTTACGGGTGAACTTGCCCATCGAAGTAGTGCCTTTCGTCATTTTTCAAAATACCTCTTGCAACTACTTTGGCGGTGGTGAAATGATCACCACGTTGTCCCCTCTTACAACGATGGTCCCAAGATCGTTTGACTTGCCCTCATCTAGAATTTCGACTGATTCTTCAAGTAATAGGTTCATGTGTTGATCGAAACCGTGGAGGTTACCCCTGATAACTTTGCCACCCTTTAATTTAATAAGCACAACTTTTCCAAGGCTCTCGTCGAGAACCTTTACGGCCATATCTACCGACATTTATTTTACCTACAGGTAAGCGCAATGTAGGCATATATTAAAATTTCATTGCAGTTCAAGCAAGCTCGGTAATCGTCTTGGTCAACCCTGCGGTGATTTCTTCTATCCACTTTTCACCTTTTGCAGCCGTGGCCTTCCTTGGATCCCCCCACACGCCGTTGCCTGTTATCTTCGGAAATGAGCCCGGGGCATTGGTGATACTGCTGTACGCGGCCTTTGACTTTGACAGTTTTTTGGAGTTAGGCATTGCCCTGTCCATCTTCACAAGTTCGGGCGCGATCGCAAGCACCAGCGAAGTCTCAACTTCACCAGCGTGGTCAAACTCGCTCTTCATCAGTTGCCAGTAATGAATGGTGTACACCCGGACGTCCCTTGGCAGCCTGCCATGAAGCTCTTGCGCGATATACTGTAGAGCACCCATGTTTCCGTGGTGTCCGTTCAGGATTATTATCTCCTTTACTCGGTTTTCGGCGAGTGATACGCACGCGTCGCAAATCATGGTTGAAAGTGTCGAGTTTCGGAGCGACACATTGAACATCGGTTTGTGTTCAAATGAAACTCCGTACGAAATTACCGGCAGGACAAACGCAATGACCTTCTCCGCAACCAGCCTTGCAATGTATTCAGCGATGAGCGAGTCGGTCGAGACAGGCAGATGGTTGCCGTGCTGTTCCAAAGATCCCACAGGGATTATCGCCAGTTTGGTTTTCTTGAGCGCGGCTTTAAAGTCATGTTCGCTCATCCCAAAGACCGGTACGGACATGTCTGTAAAAGCAAGCTGGCCGCATTAACTACTTTTTGGTTTTGTGCTGATCGTCTTCCTTGGCGTAAACCTTGCCCCAGTAAACTTCCAACTTGTTTTCAAGGTAAAGCCTTACCGCCTCAAGCAGCGTCGCCGCCTCCATTTCTTGACCCTTTTTCTTGATGATTTCAAGCGTATCACTCTTTGACACTTTGAATGACTCCTGGCTTATGATCGGCCCCTGATCAAGATCTTCCGTGACAAAATGGGCGGTACATCCTACTATCTTAGCGCCTCGCTCGTACGCCTGTACGTAGGCGTATGCTCCAGGAAACGCAGGCAAGAGCGATGGATGGATGTTGATTATCCTGTTTGGGTAGCGCCAGACAAAATTCGGAGTCAGGACGCGCATGTACCTTGCAAGGACTATCAGGTCGGCGTTGTACTGGTCTATTAATTGCAGGATCTTGTTCTCTGTTTCTGCCTGGTCGGTATGGACAACGGCCTGAAAAGCTATGCCGGCATCCTCAGCCATATGCTTGAGCGTGGTGTCACTCCCAATGATGACTGGAATGTTGGCATTTATCTCGCCACTTTTTTTTGCTTCGAGTAATTTTGCGAGGCAGTGGGATTCCTTGCTTACAAAGATTGCAACATTTTGCAACCTGTTTGGTTCCTGATAGTGAATCTTGATCTCCATTGATAATTTCTTTGCTAATTGCTTGAGGCCGTCGTCCAGCTGTCTCCTGTCGATTTCTGCAAACGACGCCTCAAGCTGCATCCCAAAAAGGCCGCGGACAACGTTCTGGTTTATCTTCTCCATGTTGCCGCTATTCTTGAAGATAAAGTTGGTAATGTCTGCAACGACTCCCTTTCTGTCCGGCCCTACCACTGTGACCTCGATTATAGTCTTGCCTCTCGCTGCGGTCATTGCGGATTGATAGGACTGTAAGAAGATAAATAAATCTTCAGTTGGAGGATGGACTCGACGGGCTTCGTGGAAAAAGTCGATTTTTTCGATCACTTTCTAAACGATAGCGATTGTTTGAACAACGTATCGCTGGCGATATTGAATCAAGGAGGGCCTTACCTTTCCCCAGTAAGGAATTCACCGATCCGTGAAACAATCTCATCGTGGCGATAAGGCGGCACGATCTGAACAGCCAAGGTTCCTGTCAGCCCATATTTGGAAAGCAAAAAGAAGTATAGATCACATTTTTCAAAGGATAGCGTGAAAAACTTTGGCTGTCCAAAGAAATCAATGTTAGTCTTCATTATACTACTAATAATTTCTGTCTGCAAGAACAATTTCCCGAATTCTTCCCCAGATGGCATCGGCGTACCTGGCTCGGTGTATATTGCGACCAATTTTGCTTTCTCGATAATCCCGGCTCCCATGATGCTGCCATGAAGCTTGCAGGTGCCTTTACAAAGCTCAAAGTTGTTCAAGTGCCCAAAAGGGTTTACTGCGCTGGCGAATGTATAAGAAATGGATTAAACGGCACTGCTAAAATCTATCGCTGGACGGTTAAATTATCTCCCGAACGATATTATCAACTATCCAGCTTATCTTGCCAACGCATGTTCCCAATTTGCACTAACTATGCTTATAAGAATCCATTTCCGATAATAAGAGAGGTTTTGCCCATCGCTGGTCAAACTAATGGCAATGACAGCAATGATTCTGCTCCAATTGAGAGCTCAACTTTGAAGCAGGCTATAGAAAAGGGGGCACGAATCTTAGGATGGCCAGGAATTGAAGCTCTTATCTTCGACCTTGAAAGACAAGGTATTGATCTGAACGACTCCTCATCACGCTACACATTGCAACAACTTGAAGCAGCATTTACTCAAATATTTGGTGTCGATGCGACTCCGCTGCTAATGGAAAGAGTCAGGCATGAGTTGCATCGATAAAGCTGAAAAAAGAGTTTTTCATCAGTAATTGACCGCTAATTGCTTTTCGTACAAACGCGATTTTTACACATAGTCAGATGGACGATGGACATTAATGCTTAAATAATAGAGTTGTCAACTGAGAGCGTTGGACGTTACCGCTTCAACATCATCTGTAATTTTTGAGGTACCCTAGTGAATGCGTAGCCATTCAAATTCTATACTTTTCTGAGGCACGACACATGAAGCCACAGCCAAGGCAGCAAAAACAATCCTCTGCAAAACCAAGAAAAAACTACGACTACAACAAGCCAATAGGCAAATGCGTTGTGTGTTACACGCTTTCAGGTTGGCACTGCTACGACTGCGACAATGATTTTTGCCAGATGCATTTTCAGGATCACAAGGAGAAGAATCTCTGTAAGATGAGCTAACGCGATAACGGTTGTACCAAATATAGGGGCAGAATAGCAAAAGGTGCGGGGGGTGGGATTTGAACCCACGGACCCCTTAGGGACGGGATAACCCATTCCTGAGATCTTAAGTCCCGCGTCTCCAATTTTGTCAGCCTATTTGGCCAGGCTCTACAACCCCCGCTGGCCCAGAGTTGCGTTAATTGGCATGCGTAATTAAATCTTGATCTCCCGCTCCCAATAATTATTATAGGGTTTTCCAACTGCATTAGAATCAACGCCTTGGTAGCTCAGCCTGGTAGAGCGTTACCTTGGTAAGGTAGAGGTCGCGGGTTCGAATCCCGCCCAAGGCTTTTTCTATTTATCGTCTGTTAACCGCGGGTAAGGAAATGACAAATTATTAGACGCGATCTGTCAACAGTACTCTAAATACTAGGTAACATTTGGCGTCCTCGCAGCGAATATTTCTCTTCTAGTTCGAAATAACATCATGAAAATCATGATTTCGAAGTCTTCTGCAATCATGTAGCTTACCGCTATTGCATAGTACCCACCGAGTGTCTTGTCCGCGCTTGCCAGCGTTATGGCGATTATCTCGACCGGCGAATACCTCCGAAGGTTCTCTATCAGGTTTGCCTGCATCTGCTGGCTTGCAGTCAGCGAACCAAATGATTCCTCAATTTCCTGTTGTGTAAAGTCTACGGTAATCAGCCTGTCGGTATAATTGGCATAGCCGTACTCGATAAAACCAAGTATTCCCCCCAGAATGACCAGGCTAACTATCCCACTGATGTAAAAGAATTTCTTTCGGTACCAGTAATTTAGGGATGAATTTATCAGCTGTCGGTATTTTTGCAGAGTCGTGTATCTGAGTGTAATGTAGAATATTGCAAACGTGATGGTCACCGCGCCCAAAGTTCCGATCCACATATTATGCAGTACAAAACCTAGCAAGACCCGCACACCAATTAAGACAACAAACCATAATCCTAGAACAGCAATCTTTTCCTTCCCGAGCCGGTCACTCTTGTTCTGTTCTAGCAAAGGTAGGTTTCATTTTTCTCTCACTTTCTTATTAATTCTCTCATAGTTAGAATTCTATGAAATTTATTTAGTTGCGAAACATTGTTCCATTCCAGACATCTTTTCATATGATTCACCTAAATTGGGGATTACTTTGCTGCTAAAATGCAAAGACGTGCATCATCTCATCGTTGCCATGGACATGGAAAAGCTTTAAAGCGCATAAACGAGCTCTCAAGCTCATGTCCGGGCGCGATATGAAGTTTGTGTACTCTTCAACCGACCGACCAAAGCTAAAGTCGCCACACCTTATTTGCGGATTCCCCGGCAGCGGCTACGTCGGCAAACTGGCAGTCGACCACTTGATAGACGAGCTGCCCGCGAAACACCTTGTCGATATTTACTCTAGCTCGTTTCCGCCGCAGGTCATGATAAAGAACGATGGCACTGCCGATCTGATGAAAAACAGCATTTTCTGGTGGCAAAGTGCCGGCGTAGACCTGCTCTTACTGACTGGTGACTCGCAGCCTGCAAACCCTGACTCTGAATACGCGCTTGCAGAAGAAGTGTTGGGCATAGCGGAACAGTTTGGCACGCATCAGGTGTTTACATTAGCCGCATATATCACAGGCGTGTTTGTCGACAAACCCAAGGTCTTTGGTACAGCGACCGACGTGGAAACGGTCAAGGAATTTGTGTCGCACAACATCTCTATGATGGATAGCGGAAGCATCACCGGTATGAACGGGCTTGTGATCGGAATAGCAAAGCTACGAAACATGAAAGGTATGTGCCTGCTTGGAGAGACGTCAGGTTATGTGGTTGACGCCAAGGCGTCAAAGGCCGTGCTTGAGACCTTGCTTGGGATAATAGGCATTAAGGTGGACATGACGAATCTGGAAAAACGCGCGAAGGACACTGAAATGCTGATTCATACTATAGAACAGCAGATGCTTGCCGGGAGAGGCGGCAAGGCGCTTGAAAGCCAACCACCACAAAAGCCGCGAGACACTGGCTACATTAGCTAGAGCTTTGTCATCTTGCCGAACTTGCCGATGCTAATGCTGTTTTCGCCCTTGAACGTATTGATGTAGCCATTCTCTATAGAGAGCCTGTCGCCTGCCTGTATCTTGTTGATGTCGTCGCCCCACAGCGAAAGCTTGATAGTTCCTGTTTCGTCGGAGACTATGGCATCTGCCACTGTATTAGTGCCCCCTGCCCTCAGGTTGACGGTGCGGGGCTCACCCATGCTGTCTACTTTGGCCACAATACTTACGTTACGCATTCCAGCCTTCAGCTCGTTTATCTTCATGTTTTTTGCTAAAGCTGTATCTGATAATAAATGTTACATAGTTGTTACTACCAAAGAATGTCCGCAGTCAGTGCAGACCAGCTTTATGCCTGCGACCGTCTTTTCGCGCACTTCATGGACAGTCTTTGAGTGGCATTTCGTGCATAGCCTTGACACGGTATCTGGCTTGGGCATGCTAGCATCATAGTACACATAGCAAGCAAAATTTAACCTTTAAAATTGCATCCGGCCGCAATAGTGAAATAAGGTTCCACCGACATGACGCCTGGGCCGGAGGGGTAGCGAAGCCTGGTCAAACGCGCAGGACTCAAGATCAAGATACGCGCGGCATAATTTCTTCTCGCCAGATTCAGAACTGCGAGATGAGCGATCCCGTCCCTTAGGGGTTCGTGGGTTCAAATCCCACCCCCTCCACCTCGATTCATGCCTTGCTGGATCACTCAGGCCTCGCCCTCAGCATTTGGTAGAAATCCTGGAATATTTACTGCGACTGCTTTATCCCGAATTGAATGGGGAAAACACAAAGTTCAAATTAATTTTATGACGCATCCTGCTCAATGACGCGCAAGTCAACAGTGCTGATACCGATCATTATCGCTGCCGTCGCAGTGGGCGCGCTAGGCATAGCTTTTGTCCCACAAGACATCAGGGACAGGGATACCAGCTTTCCAAAAGGCACCGTAAAGATAGACAATGACGTGATAACTGTAGAAATAGCAGAAACAGCCGCCGAAAAGCAAAGGTGGATGACATTCAGGCAAGACCAATTGCCACTTGACACCGCGATGCTGATCAAGCACGACAAGCCCGACCTGCATGAAGTGTGGATGCTCAATATAGAATACAACCTTGACTTGATCTGGTTTGATGAAAGCGGTAATGCCGTCTATATCATCAAGAACGCGCCTCCGTGCGGGAACGTTGTGGAGATTATCAGCTGCACATACAAGACGACAAAGCAGGCGCTTTATGTAATGGCCGCCACTTCTGGCTTTATAGACAAACACGGGATCTCCGTAGGCTCCAAGATGACAATCATCTCTGCCTAGCTTAATTAATGTCAATGGCCTAGTTATGCTGTTGAGATTCACACTGGCAGACAGAAACGCCAAGCCGTTGGAGGAAGGCGAGATGTCCGAGCTGCTCAACCAGCCCAATATTCTCCGGCTTGCAATGGTTGACATTCGCGATGGCACGCCTCTCGTGCATCCGGTGTGGTATTACTACGAAGACGGGAAATTCTTTGCATCTGTCGACAGAGATGGAGTAAAAGCGCACTCGCTCCGCAAAAATTCAAATGTTTATTTCCTTGTTGATATCGACCGTGATGACGCACCGCCGCGCGGAGTCCGCGGCAAGGGCATTGCGAATGTTATTGACGATCCTGAATACGCCACTAGGGTTACCACACACAACGTCCTCAGGTACCTGGGGTCAGCTGACGGTGCAGTTCCGGAAAAGCTGATCGAGATGGGCAAAAAATCCAGTGTCGTCGAAATAACGCCGCGCTACATGGCAACATGGAAGTTCTAAGAGCTGACCACCTTTTTTAGATCTTCGTAGGCCTTCTTTACTTCATCGATCGCAGCCCCATCTTCAAGCGTGGTAATGTCTCCTATATTGTCGCCGCATGCAATTGATTTTAGCAGCCGGCGCATAATCTTGCCGCTCCGAGTCTTAGGGAGTTTACTTACGAAATATACTTCGTCTGGCGTAGCTATCGGTCCGAGTGTGTTCCTGATATGCGCCACAACCTCTTTGCGCAAGCCATCAGATTGGGTAAAACCTTCTTTCGGCACCAAAAATGCGATTATTGACTCGCCCTTTGTGGCGTCAGGCCTGCTTGTCACGGCCGCTTCCGCAATAGCCTTGTGGGAGACAAAGGCGCTTTCAAGCTCCGTTGTGCCAAGGCGATGCCCGGCGACCTTTAACACGTCATCCGCCCTGCCGAGAAGCCAGAGGTATCCGTCCTGATCGATCATCGCATAGTCGCCTGGGTAGTACATGCCGGCGAACTTGTTCCAGTACACCTGCTTGTATTTTTCATCATCACCCCAGAGGGTCAGGAGCATCCCCGGCCACGGTCTGCGCACCACGATGTATCCCTTTGTACCCGGCTTAACAGGTTTTCCATTTTCGTCAACTATCGTTGCATCGATGCCAGGCACCGGGAAGGTTGCCGAGCCGGGTTTCATCGGGATCGTCTCGATGCCTGTACACATGCTGAGCATTATCCCACCGGTTTCTGTCTGCCACCAGGTGTCAACTATCGGGCAATCTTTCTTACCTATCGTCT